>NZ_JAALFC010000002.1 GCF_011058155.1 Litoribacterium kuwaitense
CTCTTGACATTTCGCAAGAAATGTTATACAATCATCCTTGTCATTTTAATAAGGTCTGGTGGCGATAGCGGAGAGGACACACCCGTTCCCATGCCGAACACGGAAGTTAAGCTCTCCAGCGCCGATGGTAGTTGGGGTCCGCCCCTGCAAGAGTAGGACGTTGCCAGGCCATATCGTTCCACAGTAGCTCAGTGGTAGAGCTATCGGCTGTTAACCGATCGGTCGCAGGTTCGAATCCTGCCTGTGGAGCCAAGGAGAGCTGTCCGAGAGGTCGAAGGAGCACGATTGGAAATCGTGTAGGCGGCTAACGCTGTCTCGAGGGTTCGAATCCCTCGCTCTCCGCCATAGACTACATAACAGCATCTTTTCTTAACATGAATGGCCCGTTGGTCAAGTGGTTAAGACACCGCCCTTTCACGGCGGTAACACGGGTTCGAATCCCGTACGGGTCACCATTTTATTCAGAGCAATAATAGCAATATCCGGAGGATTAGCTCAGCTGGGAGAGCACCTGCCTTACAAGCAGGGGGTCGGCGGTTCGATCCCGTCATCCTCCACCATCTAAAACGCCGCGGGGTGGAGCAGTCTGGTAGCTCGTCGGGCTCATAACCCGAAGGTCGGAGGTTCAAATCCTTCCCCCGCAACCAAATCATAAATAATTTTCAAATGGTCCCGTGGTGTAGCGGTTAACATGCCTGCCTGTCACGCAGGAGATCGCCGGTTCGATCCCGGTCGGGACCGCCAGTCAAGGCTCGATAGCTCAGTCGGTAGAGCAGAGGACTGAAAATCCTCGTGTCGGCGGTTCGATTCCGTCTCGAGCCACCACCAGTGTGAGCCGGTCTAGCTCAATTGGTAGAGCAACTGACTTGTAATCAGTAGGTTGGGGGTTCAAGTCCTCTGGCCGGCACCACTTAATCATTGTGGAGGGGTAGCGAAGTGGCTAAACGCGGCGGACTGTAAATCCGCTCCCTCAGGTTCGGCGGTTCGAATCCGTCCCCCTCCACCATTTTATTTAATCATCATATTTGAATATGTAGGGGCATAGTTTAACGGTAGAACAGAGGTCTCCAAAACCTCCGGTGTGGGTTCGATTCCTACTGCCCCTGCCATTATTTTACCTCCATCATGGCGATTGTGGCGAAGTGGTTAACGCACCGGATTGTGGCTCCGGCATTCGTGGGTTCGATTCCCATCAGTCGCCCTTTTTTTGTTTTCTTGGGCTATAGCCAAGCGGTAAGGCAACGGACTTTGACTCCGTCATGCGCTGGTTCGAATCCAGCTAGCCCAGCCACGCGGAAGTAGTTCAGTGGTAGAACATCACCTTGCCAAGGTGGGGGTCGCGGGTTCGAATCCCGTCTTCCGCTCCATTGGCTTTATGGCGGTATAGCCAAGTGGTAAGGCAGAGGTCTGCAAAACCTTTATCCCCGGTTCAAATCCGGGTACCGCCTCCAAATATTTCACATCGTGCCGGTGTGGCGGAATTGGCAGACGCGCACGACTCAAAATCGTGTTCCTCACGGAGTGCCGGTTCGACCCCGGCCACCGGTATCAGAGAAAAGGCGATATGGCGCCTTTCTTAGCGGATTTTTCCGTTAGGAAAGGCGTTTTTCTTTGGTTGAAAATCGTTATACTGCGTACGATTCGGTCGTTGTGCGGTGAACCTACGAAACCACCAAAGGAGGCGTATACGATTGGTAAGAAGGCGAAATAAACTAGATGACACGATTCTACAGAAAACAGACGCTGCAGCGGTAGAGGATTACGAAAGCGCGGTAAGCCTTTTCCTGCGAGAACTGAAGGTGCGGAATCGAAGCGAGTACACCGTAAAATATTATGCACGCGAATTACTCAAAGCCGGCGGTATGTTAGAGCGGGCGGGCGTTGATACGAGTCCAGAACGAATAACCGCGAAGGATATTAAAACACATATTATATTGCGGATGATGGACGAAAAACGCAAAGACACAACCGTTAACGCTAGACTGCGCGCTTTGCGAGCGTTCTTTAATTACCTCGTAGACGAAAAGTTAATCAAAGAAAGTCCGTTCAATACCGTGTCGCTAGTTACGCAGCAATCTCGGTATATCGAGTCATTCACGAAAGAGCAAATGCGGGCGTTATTAGCGGCGCCAGCTAAGGAGACGTTTACCGGGGTACGTGATTATACGATAATGCTTATCATGCTTGAGACGGGCGTTCGCCTTCGAGAGCTAACGGAGGTATCGCTAAAAGACATTCAGTGGGCAGACGACAGCGCTATTAAAGTACACGGTAAAGGCGCAAAAGACCGCTTACTCCCGATACAGTCGACAGTTAAGCGTGAGTTAAGACGTTACGTGGCGGTAAGAGGTGAGCTGCACCACGATACACTTTTCGTAAATATCGACAATAAACCAGTTTCTCGCCGCGCGATACAAACCGCTATTCATAAGTACGGCGTTCTAGCCGGTATTTCAAACGTAAGGTGCAGTCCGCACACCTTACGCCATACTTTCGCGAAAATGAGCGTTCAAAACGGCGCGGACACCTTTACGTTACAGAAGATACTAGGGCATGAGACCTTAGATATGGTGCGGAGATACGTCAACTTCTTCTCGAAAGACTTAGCGGTAAACCATAAGAAATTCTCGCCAGTTGAGCGTTTATTTTAGGCGTTTGTTTTAAGCGTTTGTCGAAACCTAAAGAAGCCCGGCCTTAGCGGTCGGGGTTTTTTGCGTCCGTTTCTTTTATGTATTCGATTAGATCGCACGGCGTGACGTCTAGTCCAGTATAAATGTCAACGAAAACATGTACATTTTCGCTTGTTTAAGAATGTACAAAATCACTCGGATTCTTTCGTTAAATGATCCTTCAAACGATAAGAATCGCCCATAATTGTGACTAATTTTGCAAGAGAAAAACGGTTCTTACGGTATTTTGGGGAATACCAACACCTTTTACACTATATACATTTCTGTTAATTTTAAATGGATGTACCATAGTATAGGACTCGAATTATAAGTAATTCAAAACTCGCTCGCCCATACATCATTCGTTTAATTGTTTTTAACCGATTAACATGTCCTTCAACGAAACCGTTGCTTTCTTTTAATTTGCAAGCATGCATGACAGATGGCAAATCGATCATTAAACGCTCTATAAACTTTTTCGTGTAATACAAGCTCACGGAGACCTTCTTCGTCAAGATTTGAAATTATTTCCCGAAACCCTTGTAGGAATGCAAAGAGAGGCTGTAGTTTTGGAAAACGCTGTAACATCTCGTTTAAAATCATTCGTTCTTTGTCTGAGATGCTTTTCGCTTACCATAAAATACGACGAATCTCCCTTCGAGAATAATAGGTGGGTGCTTTATGTGGGATGCCTTGTTTACGTTCCTTGCGCTTTTTTTCAATATGCATGCGAACAGAGCCAAATGTTCCGTAAAATCCATGTTCTTTTATGATTTGAAAAATCATTCGGACAGTATGACCGGCTGTTTCTAGCTCCTTGATTTGATCTTTCCATTTTTCAACTGGTAGAGGTGAGGTTTTCGCGTTACGTATTCTGGCTGGTCTCTTTGAAGGTCAGCTGTGACAGTGCGTGGATCGATTTTCAGGGTTTGAGCAATTGCTTGCTTTGTATGGCCATACTTTTTAAGAGATATTACTTGCACACACGCTCCCATTTGCTATCCATAGTCGGTCTTTTTTTGCACACCTTTTCTGATTGTAAAGCACTGGTAGAGAACACAATAGCTCGAAGTGCTTCTTCCATACGCACCGTTCTTCGCTGATAAGGTTTAAGCCAAGAGTGGCGCTCAGTAAATACTTTTTTTACATTATTGATATTTCGACAAAAACTACTTTGCCGTTTTGAGGTATATGGTAATTGACCGACTTTGAACAGGTAAATCAGCTATTTTACGCATATAGGAACTATGTCTGCTACTGGAAGTGATGGAACAGTGAGGGCATCGCGCTGAGGAACTGGGAAGAAAAGCAACAATATCTAATGATTTGGAAGTATCATAGACGGACACAACTTCTTAGCGAGAATGCAGATGCTGAAGCAAGTTATGCATAAAATCCACTTCCTTTTTATATAAAAATTCTCTCATCTCTTTTAAATGAAACTCCTCAAATGTGCCGTAAGAACCGTTTTTATTGTGCCATAAACCCACCTTTTAACAATATGAACGAACAAACCCCTAAATGATCAACAACTGGTCTGCAAATTTGACCAGTTTATTTTAATTGTTCATTTTCGCTGAGGTGCTTTTTACTTTGGTTTGAACTATGTATTGGAAACTTCCTCCTTACATATTGCGTGAATTTTATCATAATAGTAAGATTATGGAGATAGATAAATGGGGGAATTCTGCAGTTGCAGAACGCGACAGTAAAGGTGGGACATCAATGAAAAAAATATGTACAACGTTAACAATCGTCCTGGTGGTGTTTGCCTTAGGGGCGTGTAGCGACCCTAAAGCGGACGCGATTTCTTATGCTGAATTAACAGAGAGAGAAGATGCTATATTGTCGACGATTTCTGATCAATCGTTTGTGTTTGATTTCAATGTAGACAGTCCATACGAAGAGGTATCTGTCTGGATTGAGAAATATGAATTAGGTGAATTGGTTAATGAACAAGTAAGTCAAGTCACAACAGATATCAAGGAAAGCGGCTCAATAATTGTGGCAAGCTCAAAAAATGATCATGAAAAGCATAAAGCCTTTCATCTAAGTGTTCGTAGTAACAACAGCTTTGCTTCAGTAGAAGGTTTTGATGAAGATGCGGCTGAACTAGAAAATATGTCGAGTTCCTCTTGGGGGCCTCATATGGGCGAGATCACCGTGGACGAAGGGGAAATCGTTCTGGGGCATATTGTTTATTCGAATGACGCAAATAACATGAGTATTTCTGTCGCGAATTTTTATGAAGATGTTAAGGAACGTAAGAAAACGTTGGAAGACATTGATGTTGCTTACTTGCTTAAAGCTGAATTTATGAAGTAAGTGCTTAGAAAAGTAAGCTTTAGCCTGAATAACAGGTCTGTCGCTGTGTTTATGGCACAATAAAAACGTAATGAACGCCTATGCAGTGGAATAAAGAGAAAAATGCCGGGTTTACGACGGGCACCCCATGGTTGAAGGTCAATCCGAATTACAAGGAAATCAATGTGGAAGATGAAATGAAAAACCCTGAATCGATCTATCCCTACGTCTAATAGAATCGCGCTAAGTAAAAATATCATTTGGCATATAGTATACATTTGGCATAATCGTTTCAAAAACAAGCACGTAGCCAACGCGACTGTCGTTATGCGATCAACTGCCTCAGAACACAGAATGAATACTGAAGAATGACTAATGATTTTTAGCAGCGCTAAATAACGATATCAGTAAGCATCTTTCATGTTATTTTTTTCCAACTAAAATAAGCCTTCACCACTAAATCATTGGGAAGAGGCTTGCTCTGCTATCAGCGATCACCTTTCGATCCCCTCGTGTTACTTTAACCCCCGCTACTTTCGGCAATTTAGCTAACGAAGGTTGCAGACCCTTTGTCCAATACGCACTAAAGTCAAAAAACTAGATGATTCCCCGTAGGGTTTCATCTAGTTTTCTTGATTTATATGAGCTGATACACTCTCGCCTCATACGGCATGAGGCTCGTTTGGTCAGCAGGATTGTCATCATTATTGCTTAACCGCAATTGAAACTCTTGATCCTGCAATGACTCTGGCAGTTCAAATTCCGCTTTCTCATTGAACAAGTTGGTCAGAATGATAAATTTTTCACTTCCAAGTGTTCGTGTATAGGCGAAGACTTGGTCATGATCCCTTAAGATCAGGTCATAGCGACCATAAATTAGCGTTTCCTCTGCCTTTAGTGTAAGAACCATTCAACTTCGAAGTAGCAATGTTTTCCTGAAGGACGACTTTTCATAGTGACAAAAACCAGATATATAATGGATGTTGTCTGTGATCAGTTATGTTAAAATTCAGATTAATCATGATGCTTTTGACAAAATTAGTTCGAAAAGTGAAGGGGTGTTCTTTTGGGATCAAGAATAATGCATTACTGTATTTCGTCTATCATAGCCGATAAAATAAAAATTAACGATCAAAGTGAATTTTTGTTAGGCGGGATTGCACCAGATATACACGGACTCATGGGCGTTCGAAAAGGCGTCACGCATTTTAAGGATATAGACGAGGCTGGGGAAAGTTATATTAATTATGTAAGATTTTATGAAACATATAAACATGCAATGAATGAACCTTTCTATTTAGGGTATTTGTGTCATTTAATTTCCGAGGATGTGTGGCTGGATTTCTATTTGAAGAAAAATGGGGAGATTTCTTCTGACCAAAACAACAAAATATTACAAACAACATATCGTGACTTTAGGAGGTTAAATGGCAGGATGATTGAATTATATTCTCTGCAATTACATTCGCACACCATCCCTAGCGTTAAAATAGAAGGATACAATGCCAATTATTTAGTCAAGTTGCTTGAATTGTTGCACGAAGATTTTACAATCGATCATGATTTAATGAACGAACCATTAGAATTATACAGTAACGATGAAATCATTGATTATATCGACAAATCGGTTGAGAAAAGCATAGACTTTGTAGCTCCTTTGACAGCAGTCAATCCGTAATCGTTCACTTTCCACTAACAAAACGCTCAGGCAAACTTTCATGCGGTCGAAAAAGGAGACATATTGAGCCTTTCCTAAATTAAAAAAACAGAGGAGGGGCTAATTTTTCCACAGCGATGACCCTGGCCTCGATAATCACTTGTGTTTTAGTCTTAGAAATTATTTTTACGTTCTTGTTGACAAAATACCTGACGGGGTATATTATAAGCATTGTCAGACGGACACGGCGATGCATGTGGCGAACTTGATAAGAGGGTTGACACCCGCTTTTTATTTTATTATTATTAATACCCATAGGGGTAACGGTAAAAAACGAAAACATAGGAGGATGAACATGTCTGAGAAGAAAAAAACAACCATTGTACTATTTAGTGGTGATTATGATAAAGCAATGGCAGCCTATATTATTGCCAACGGAGCGGCTGCCTACGATCATGAAGTGACGATTTTTCACACGTTTTGGGGTTTGAATGCCTTGCGTAAAGATGAGCCCATTGAAGTGAAAAAAGGTTTTATGGAAAAAATGTTTGGCAAAATGATGCCTAGAGGTTCTGACAAGATGGGTCTTTCAAAAATGAATTTTGCTGGTTTTGGACCAAAAATGATCAAAAGTGTCATGAAAAAGCATAACGCAATGAGTTTACCGAGCTTAATTGAGATGGCGCAAGAACAAGATGTTAAGCTGGTGGCTTGTACGATGACCATGGATTTATTAGGCCTGCAAAAAGAAGAACTGTTAAACGATATCGAATATGCAGGGGTTGCAGCTTATCTTGGTGATGCTGAAGAAGGAAACGTAAACTTGTTTATATAATCATGCTGGATTTCTGCTTCATGATTTGGAGGTCATAGAATGGACTATGTGAATTACGTTATTTTTGCGCTCATTCTCATCTTTATTGTTCAGCGATTTATTCCCGTCAAAGGGGTTAAGAATATTTCAACTGCAGAACTGAAGACAGAGTTAAAAGACAAAAGCAAGCAATTCGTCGATGTTCGCACAACAGGTGAATTTAAAGGGAATCATATTCAAGGCTTTAAAAATATTCCCCTTCATACCATTGGACAAAAAGCAGCCAAGGAACTTTCAGTGGATAAAGAAGTTATTGTCATCTGTCAAAGCGGGATGAGAAGTCAAAAAGCAGCGAAGACTTTAAAGAAATTAGGCTTTTCACATGTAACTAATGTCAAGGGCGGCATGAGTGCCTGGAGATAACTTGACCATCATTAAAAAAGAAAGAGGATGATCCATTATGAAAGAAATATCTGCAAAAGAATTGCAAAACTTACTAGAGGAAAATAAAGAAGTTAATATGATCGATGTTCGTGAAGTGGATGAAGTCGCTGAAGGAAAAATACCCGGTGTAGTGAACATTCCATTAGGTTTGGTTGAAGCTCGTATGCATGAGTTAGATCAAGCAAAAGAATATATTATGGTTTGCCGTTCTGGTGGTAGAAGTGGTCGTGCGACAGAATTTCTTGAAAGCCACGGCTTCAATTGCATTAATATGACTGGCGGCATGCTAGCGTGGGAAGGCGAAACAGAGTAATTTTTTTTAAACTCTAATATACCCGTACTGGTATTTAGGTTGTGGTAGAGCAAAGCGAATGGTGTGTTGAAGTCGGAAGGTAAATGGATGAAAAGATATAGTGTTGTTGGAGAAACTAAAACATAAGGAGAGAAAACGATGAACAAAATCACTGTGTATACGACAACGCAATGTCCATATTGTGTGATGCTGAAAAATTTCTTAGTTGAGCAAAATGTCGCCTTTAAAGAGGTGAACATGGAAAAGGACCCTGCAGCTATGCGGTATGTTGTTCAAACAACAGGACAAATGGGTGTGCCACAAACAGACGTGAATGGGACGTGGATTATGGGCTATGACCCAAGTCGTCTTATGAAAGCTTTAGAGAACTAAACATCATATTTTTTTGGCAAAAATAATACCATAGGGGGTAAAAATATATGACTGTAAAAATGATGACAGCACATGAAGTGACACAAAAGGTGTTCAATAAAGAGGAGCTATTCATTTTAGATGTTCGTAATGAAGATGCATTTGAAGATTGGAAGGTTGAAGGAGAACATTTTTCATACTTGAACATTCCTTATTTCGAACTTTTGGAAGGCGTTGAAGGCATCCTAGATAAAATCCCGGCAAATCAAGAAACGTTAGTTGTCTGTGCAAAAGAAGGCTCATCGGTCATGGTGGCAGAGATGCTATCTGAAGCAGGTTTGGCAGTGTCATATCTTCAAGGGGGGATGAAAGCCTGGAGTGAACACTTAGAGCCTGTCAAAGTCGGCGACTTAAAAGATGGCGGAGAAATTTATCAATTTGTTCGTATTGGTAAAGGCTGCCTTTCTTATATGGTCATCTCGGATGGTGAAGCAGCGATCATTGATGCCACGCGTATGACAGATGTTTTTGTAGACTTTGCTGCAAGTAAAGGAGCGAAGATCACAAATGTATTGGATACCCACCTTCATGCGGATCACATCTCTGGGGGCAGAAAGATTGCTGAACGAACAGGGGCAACATACTGGCTGCCACCGAAAGATGCCGAAGAAGTAACGTTTGACTATGGAGCTTTAGAAGATGGTCATGTTGTAACGGTTGGGAATACTGCAATTGACATTCAAGCCCTATATTCGCCAGGACACACAATCGGGTCCACATCCTTTGTGATTGATGAGCAATTCTTATTGTCTGGTGATATCTTATTTATCGATTCGATTGGTCGACCAGACTTAGCCGGGAAGGCTGAGGATTGGGTTGGCGATTTAAGAAAAAGTCTCTATTCTCGCTACAAAGAGTTGTCAGAGGAGCTTATTGTCTTGCCAGCACACTTTATGATCATCGATGAATTAAATGAAGATGGGAGCGTCGCTGAAAAACTAGGCACTCTCTTTGCAAAAAACCACGGTTTAAATATTGAAGACGAAGCAGAGTTTAGAAAGTTAGTTACAGAAAATCTACCACCACAACCGAATGCATACCAAGAAATTCGTGAAACAAATATGGGTAAAATAACGCCAGAAGAAGAAAAGCAAAGAGAAATGGAAATTGGACCGAACCGTTGTGCTGTACGTTAATGATTAATCTAAATTTAAACTAAAAATCATTGGAGGAATGAAAAATGAACGTGACAAAAGTATTAGATGCAAAGGGATTAGCTTGCCCAATGCCAATCGTTAGAACTAAGAAGGCGATGAATGAATTAGAATCTGGTCAAATTTTAGAAGTACACGCAACAGATCAAGGCTCTAAAAGTGATATTACTGCCTGGGCGAAATCTGGAGGACATGAGCTCCTAGATAGTACAGAAGAAAATGAGGTATTAAAGTTTTGGATTAAGAAAGGTTAAATAAAAGGGAGCCATGTACATGGTTCCCTTTACTCAAGGGGGGAAGTTCATGGATTTTGCATTTATTATTACGATATTCTTAATTGGTTTTATCGGATCTTACATTTCAGGGATGCTTGGTATAGGCGGATCCATTATTAAATATCCAATGTTGTTATATATTCCGCCATTATTCGGTGTAGCCGCATTTACAGCGCATGAAGTATCAGGAATTAGCGCAGTTCAAGTGCTTTTTGCCACGATTGGCGGTGTATGGGCCTACCGAAAAGGCGGTTATTTAAATAAATCGTTGATCGCTTATATGGGTGTTAGTATTCTTATCGGTAGTTTTATTGGCGGATACGGCTCGAAATTATTATCTGAAGGAGGAATCAATCTCACCTACGGCATATTAGCGTTAATCGCTGCGGTGATGATGTTTGTCCCTAAAAAAGGGATTGATGATATTCCATTAGATCAAGTGAAGTTTAATAAATGGTTGGCAGCGTCTCTCGCTTTAATTGTTGGTATTGGAGCGGGAATTGTTGGAGCAGCAGGGGCGTTCTTATTAGTACCCATTATGCTAGTCGTGCTTAAAATTCCTACACGTATGACGATCGCATCGTCATTAGCAATTACTTTTATCTCATCTATTGGTGCAACCGTAGGAAAAGTGACAACCGGACAGGTCGATTACTTTCCAGCTGTCATTATGATTATTGCAAGTTTAATTGCATCGCCTTTGGGTGCGAACGCAGGTAAAAAGGTAAACACGAAGGTTTTACAAGTCATATTAGCAGTATTGATCGCAGCTACCGCGATCAAGATATGGATGGATATATTCTAATGTATAAATGAAATAAGGGTTGGAAGGAACACACCGTCAAGATTCATTTTCACAAAGCTTTTTATGTGGAGCCAGTAGAAACGGCAAGTTGATCAAGCGTAACTTGTTGTTTCTATTGGTTGGGCAATGATCTGTTTTTTTACTAAAAGTTGCAAAGCCTGATGACTAACACTGTTAGCTGTTCTCCGTTGGCTTGATCATCCTCGCACAAACTCTTCACCATCTCTTGAAAGAACCGCTACCATTAAAAGTCCATCTCGTTAAAAAAGGAAGGAGGAGCGCTAGTATGGAGTACAATGCTCAGTTGAAGAATAGAATGAAAAGAATCGAAGGACAAGTGAGAGGCTTAATACGTATGATGGAAGAACAAAAAGATTGTCGGGATGTCGTCACGCAAATGTCAGCCGTAAGAAGTGCTCTCGATCGTACCGCGGCCTTAATGGTAAGTACAAACCTTGCATACTGCATTCGTAATGAAAAGCAAGCTGGTGAAAGCTCTGAACACCTCATCAACGAAGCTGTTCATTTACTTGTGAAAAGTAGATAACCCTGATACTAAATAACTCATTTTCTAAAGGCAGGCTTGATATAAAAGGGTGGTAAAACGACGAGTATGTAAACCCCTGCTCGTCGTTTTCATTATAATTGTGCAAATACTTTCAGACACAGGCTTTAAGTATTTGTGTATTTTCTTAAAACTCGATACATACTCGCTGCCGCTCACGGACTTTGACTACACTTTTCTTCGTGAAAGTCAGTCACTTTCAGTTTAGTATTTAAAATGCATCACATACAATGATATGGTTAAATACAAAAGCAAAGTCGCCATCACAGGGGCAAAAATGGGTAGGGGGAGGAAATATGAACATAAGAGAAATAAAAAAGACTGATGCTGAAAAATTCGCTCTTTTAATTAAGGAAATTGAAGAAAGCTCGCAATATATGCTTTGGGAGGCTAGGGAAAGAAAAGTTGATATTGCAAAGCAAGCTAAAGAAATAGACGCTATCGAAAAAAGTGAGAATTCCACGATATTCGTTGCAGATCATGCCAATGAACTTGTTGGCTTCCTACTTGCTAAGGGCGGAAGTGCAAGAAGAAACAAGCATTCAGTATACATAGTCGTAGGAATTTTAACTCATTACAGAGGAAAAGGCGTAGGCACCAAATTATTTAAGGAATTAGAAAAATGGGCAAAGGACCATCATATCCATCGCATAGAGTTAACGGTTGTTACGGAAAATAAGGCAGGTCTATCTTTGTATAAAAAGCAAGGATTTCAAGTAGAAGGCACGAAAAGAAATTCTTTGTTCTTGAACGGAGAATATGTGGATGAATACTATATGTCAAAATTGGTATAGTCATCTTCTTTAGGTCAATAGCTGCTCCCGTAAACAAGAATTCGGGAGCATACTGATACTTGCGATACATAGATTTATAGGCCTTTTTCAGAAATGCGCATTTAAAAATCATTTGATTACAAACCTTTTTATTTTTCTGATAATAACTTGTTTTCGCAGTAAGTCTATGATAGTGTAATGTTACCGATAACAAGTGGTAATGCTTAACTTTATTTGTTTTATAAAGGGGTGTGACAATGGGAATGTCTAAGACGTCTGTGCCTAAATCAGATGTAAAAAAAGAATTAAGGCAAAAGAGAAAAACCTCGTTTTGGAAAGATATTAAAAATGGTTGGCAGCTTTATGTCATTTTTGCTTTGCCTCTTCTGTACATCCTAGTTTTTAAGTATTATCCAATGTACGGGGCAATTATCGCATTTAAAGATTATAACCCTATTGACGGCATTTTTGGCAGTCCGTGGGTAGGCATGAAGCACGTTATTGAGTTTTTTAATTCCTATGAGTTTTGGCGAGTGATGAATAATACGATTATCCTAGGCATTTATCAAGTGTTAGCTACTTTTCCACTCCCGATTGTTTTGGCATTAAGTCTAAATTATGTGTATAGCGCACGATTTAAAAAAGCAGCGCAAATGATTACTTATGCGCCACACTTTATCTCTGTTGTTGTGATGGTGGGGATCATATTAGTGATTCTCGACCCAAGGGGACCTGTGAATCAATTGCTTGGAACGATGGGCATTAGCGAAATTAACTTTATGGGCGAACCTGGTCTCTTTAAATCGATCTTCGTTTGGTCAGATGTTTGGCAAAATGTAGGGTTTGCGTGCATTATATACTTGGCAGCTTTGGCAGGAATTAACCCGCAGCTCCATGAGGCGGCGATTATTGACGGTGCCTCTAAGTTAAAAAGAATCTGGCATATCGATATTCCAGGAATTTTACCTACAGCGGTCATTATTCTCATCTTAAATATGGGTGGCTTTTTAGATACAGGCTTTGAAAAAGTATTATTGATGCAAAATTCACTTAATATTTCCGCATCAGAAGTCATCGACACGTATGTATATAAAATAGGTCTAACCGCTATGATTCCACAATATTCGTATTCAGCAGCCATTGGCTTATTTAAAGCAGTTGTAGGTCTTATTCTAATTGTAAGCGCAAACAAAATTGCTAAGGTAATCACAAAACAGGGCTTATGGTAATTTAAGCACGATATTAGAAAGGAAATAAATTTGCAAACAATAATCAAAAACTACAATTAATTAATTGAAATTTCACAATTGAATGTCGAGCATCTTTAAAATAAACCTTGATGCAGACAAGATACGGAATAATTTGCAAGATTATTTTGAAGGAGTATTTTACCGCTTTAAAATGTTGGTTGTTTATATGATAGCATCAATGATTTTTAAATTGATTTGGCTAAGTGAAAAAGTTGTGCTTATGGCAGCTCGTGAACGGTTCATATCCATTGCGAAATGAGGGCTAAGAAAAGCACCTATGATCAATGGTCATTAGCCCAATCAATAAATCCTAGGCGTGCTGAGTGAATATCGATACGAAAACTGGAAAATTAATTGTCCTGAATTCTACGGCGAACACATATAAGGGAGGGAGCACTATGAACACTTCAATTCCAGAATCAAGGGTGATCGGATATTCACGATTTGCAACTATGTGTTACTGTCACTCTTTGTGGCATCGGTTCTATATCCGCTCATTTTTGTTGTAAGCGCTTCTTTTAGTTCGGCTGAAGCTGTATCTAGTGGAAAGGTATGGTTGTGGCCAGTTGATTTTAGTATAAAGAGCTATCAGGAGGTTTTTAACCATGACGCCATTTGGAGAGGATATGCGAATTCACTGTTTTACATGGTCGTTGGAACCTTTATCAATATTGTGCTGACAATTTTAGCCGCATACCCATTAACGAGAAAAGATTTTAGAGGCAGACACATCTTTATGTTCATGTTTGTTTTTACGATGATGTTTAATGGTGGATTAATTCCAATGTACCTCCTCGTTCGAGATTTAGGGATGTTAAACACGAGATGGGCTTTGCTGGTTCCGAATGGTTTAGCAGTATTTAACGTCATTATTACGATGACCTTCTTCAGATCGACGATTCCAAACGAACTTTTGGAATCTGCGCAAATTGATGGTTGTAATGACTTTAAGTTTTTATGGAAAATCGTTATTCCGCTGTCTGCACCGATCATTGCGGTGATGTCATTGTTTTATGCCGTTGGACATTGGAACCAATATTTTAGCGCCTTAATTTATTTAAGAGATGCCGATCTATTTCCTTTACAACTCGTGTTAAGGGATATATTAGTACAAAATGAAGTCGACCCGTCAATGATGTCTGATGTTTCAAATTTAGAAGAACGAATAGGGCTTCAAGAACTCTTAAAATATGCCACGATTGTTGTCGCATCATTGCCCGTATTAATCATCTATCCGTTTGTACAAAAACATTTTGTTAAAGGGGTTATGATAGGTTCTTTAAAAGGCTAAAGAAAAATGCCTTTTGAATGATCTCACAAAAGTAATGAGAGTAAAATTATTTATCGGGGGGTCTTTAATTGTTCAAGAACAAAATGCTATTTCTATTACTGCTTATCATGTTTGTTATGATGACGGCGTGTTCAAATGATGAAAATGCAAGTGGCGAGGGCAATGAAAGTGGCTCTGGCTCGATTGTAACAGCGCCGGGAGAGTTTCCGATCGTAGAAGAGAAAGTTGAATTAGATGTATTAATTCCTGCAAATTCTATCGTAGAAGATTTTGAAACAAATGAATTTACGAAATGGTATGAGGAAAAAACAGGCGTGCATATTAATTGGGAGATTATTCCTTATGAAAGTCAGCAAGAACAATTAAATTTAATTCTGACAAGTGGTGAGTATCCTGACGTCATTATGGACATGGGCGTTGGACGATCCCAACTAAGATTGTATGGCGAAAGTGGCAGCTTTTTAGCCTTAAATGACTTGATTGACGAATATGGCGTCGAAACGAAAAAAATGTTTGAAGATATGCCCCTTGTCGAAGATGTCATTACGACACCTGAAGGAGATATCTTTGCCTTACCTCAAGTCAATGAATGTTACCACTGCAGCATGCCACAAAAACTTTGGGTGTACGAACCGTGGCTAGAGGAATTGGGCATGGACATCCCGACAACAACAGAAGAGTATAAAGAGCTTTTGTTAGCCATTAAAAATACTGATTTAAACGGTAATGGAAAAGCGGATGAGATTCCTTTATCGGGACAATACAACGGATACTACACTTCGTTGGCTACGCCAGGGTTTTTGATGGATCCATTTATATATAGTGATTTGCACATCGTTGACGGAGAAGTGATTGCGCCTTGGAATAAACCAGAATATAAAGAAGGCCTTGCCTATTTACGTGATTTGTATGAAGAGGGGCTCATTTATTCTGGTTCATTTACGCAAAGTTTAGAACAATTTAAACAATTGGGTGAAAATCCAAATGAACCGATCTTAGGAACCGCTGTCTCTGCAACAGTTTCCTTTGCTGATGTGAATGGTAGAATGAACGATTATGTTGTTATTCCACCGTTAGAAGGCCCTAGCGGTCAACGCATTACTCATTCTGTACCGAATCCAGTCACACGCCCTGCCGAGTTTATTATTACGAATAAAGCAAAGCACCCTGAAGTTGCCTTCCGCTGGGCAGATGCGATGTATGATGAAGGTATTACGATGCGTTCCGTGCTTGGCAGAGAAGGAGAAGAGTGGTTTACACCAGAAGAAGGTGTACTTGCTTTAAATGGGGAGCAGGCATCATACGAAACGATTAAACTTGATGAGCCTGTTCAGAATGCGCACTGGAGTCAGACAGGACCATCCTTGAGAACAAAAGAATTTAGATCGAGCCGTGCTGTTCCAGAGGGGGATTTAGAAACAAAATTATGGGAATCGACCGAGCAGTATGAGCCATATCTTTCAGATAGCATCGAGCCAATCCCACCTCTCTTCTTTAGTCAGGAAGATTCTAATGAGATGGCGAAAATTGAACAGTCCTTAACGGATTACTACGAAGAGATGGCAGCAGCGTTTATTACTGGAGAGTCAGATTTAGATAAGGATTGGGATGAGTATATTAATAATTTACAACAAATCGGTCTTGATGAGTACGTAAATATTTATCAAAGAGCATATGATGAAAAATATAAATAATTTAGTGAATGCGTCATTGCGTTAATCGTAGTGTGGTAAGAAAAGGGGAGTGAATGATAACACGGACCCTTTTCTGTGTTACCTTATATCAAAACTTAAAAGGGAGGGGATAAATTTAGTTAAGCTCACATGTACCACGTTGAGAAGTCGGGTTAGAATCGACATGATGTGGAAGGAGGTTATAATGAACTTAGCGCATGAAGTCAGCCACTCTGATCCAAGTTAAATAATGGATTGCAGAAGGTGCATTAATTTCTAAAAAATGATTTTTGGGAGGGCGACTGATCATGACATAGGTTGATAACAACTGTTTGCGAAGGCTTAAAACAGAATGGTCAGAGAGGTTGAAACAGAAAAGGGTTATGGTGGTTGTGAAAGTCCTTGTTTTGCATGACAAGAGATGGCAAACGTTAAAAAACAAGCTCTTGATCAACTTTAAATTTCAGAAAAAAAGACTTCTTTGTGAGTTAAGAAAAAATCTTACAGCTCTAGGGAGGTATTCAATGATCAGGAAAAGGCTGTTTTTTCTAGTGTTGTCTATCGTGTTTATTACGGCTTGTTCAAATGATGAGAATACGAGTGCTGATAGTTCTGATCCCATTGTTACAGCGGCCGGAGAATTTCCGATCGTGAAAGAAAAAGTAGAGCTAGATGTCTTAATCCCGGCAAATGCCATGGTCGAAGACTTTGAAACGAATGCATTTACGAAGTGGTATGAAGAAAAAACAGGGGTTCACGTAAACTGGGAAGTCCTTCCCGCTGAAGGTTCGACAGAACAATTGAATTTAATTATGACAAGTGGTGAATACCCAGATGTCATTATGGATATGGGCATTGGCAGATCGCAGCTAAGATTGTATGGAGAGAATGGTACGTTTTTAGCTTTAAATGACTTGATCGACGAATACGGTGTCGAAACGAAAAAGATGTTTGAAGACATGCCGTTAGTTGAAGATGACATTACGACACCTGACGGAGATATTTTCTCTTTGCCACAAGTTAATGAGTGTTATCACTGCAGTATGCCGCAAAAAATGTGGGTGTACGAACCGTGGCTAGAGGAATTAGGCATGGACATCCCGACAACAACGGAAGAATATAAAGATCTCTTGTTAGCCATTAAAAATAACGACCCAAACGGTAATGGAAAAGCGGACGAAATTCCGTTATCTGGTCAATACAATGGCTGGTACACATCGTTGGCAAACCCAGGTTTTTTAATGGATCCGTTTATTTATAGCGCTTTACACATCGTTGACGGAAAGGTGATTGCGCCTTGGGATAAGCCAGAATATAAAGAAGGTCTTGCCTACTTACGTGATTTGTATGAAGAGGGACTGATTTATTCTGGTTCATTCACACAAAATGCAGAGCAGTTTAAACAACTAGGAGAAAATCCGGGGACACCCATTTTAGGCACAGCTGTATCTGCCTCGATCGCGTACGCAGATGTAGATGGGAGAATGAACGATTACGTCGTGATTCCACCATTGGAGGGACCGAGTGGTCAACGCGTAACGCATTTTGTGCCGAGTTTAGTCACACGTCCTGCCGAGTTTATTATTACGAATAAAGCCGAACACCCTGAAGTGGCATTTCGCTGGGCAGATGCGATGTATAATGAAGACATTACGATGCGTTCTGTCATTGGCAGAGAAGGAGAGGAATGGTTTAAACCGGAGGAAGGTGTGCTTGCTTTAAATGGGGAACAGGCAACATATGAAACAATTACAAAGAATGGACATATTCACAATGCGCATTGGGATCAAACGGGCCCATCTTTAAGAACGAAAGAGTTTCGGTCGAGCCGTGCCGTTCCAGAAGGCGATATTGAAACATTATTATGGGGTGCAACTGAACAGTATGAGCCCTACCTTTCGGACACAATAGAGCCGATTCCACCACTCTTCTTTAGTGAAGAAGATTCTAATAAAATGGCCAAAATTGAACAGTCCCTTTCCGATTTTCACGGAGAGATGGCAGCAGCCTTTATTACTGGAGAATCAGATTTAGACAGCGATTGGGATGAATATGTGAATACATTACAGCAAATCGGCCTTGAGGAGTTTGTCGGTATTTACCAAAGAGCATATGATGAAAAATATAAATAATTAATGAATGTTGAAAAGGGGGAGTGCACAGTCCCCCCTTTTTCTCTGACCGATCAAATATAAACTTGGAGGCATTTTACATTATGAGCATACAATCATTCATTAAACCAACAGAAAGACAACTCGAATTCCAACATTGGGGGTTTGGACTATTCCTGCATTTTGGACTTCGGACATTCTATGAAGGATACGTAGATTTTGACGATAGGCCAATGTCACCGAGTGCATTTAATCCGTCTGAATTAGATTGTGAGCAGTGGATACGAACCGCCAAGGAAGCCGGAATGAAATATGCGGTGTTAACAGCGAAGCACCATGACGGTTTCTCAAATTGGCCGTCAAAATATACGACATTCTCTGTCGCACAATCACCTTGGAAAGAAGGCAAAGGCGATGTCGTCGCTGAATTTGTTCAGGCCTGTCGTAAATATGATATTAAACCTGGACTATATTACTCTCCATACGATGGGGATGCTCAATTTTACAACCAAGATGCCAAAGCCTATGATGACTATTTTGTTCATCAAATTACCGAATTACTGACAAACTATGGAAATATCGATATTCTGTGGTTTGACGGTGCAGGATCTGAAGGACACGAATATGATTGGTCGCGCATTGTTAAACAAATCAGGTCGTTACAGCCTAATATCCTTATATTCAATATGGCCGATCCCGATATCCGTTGGGCGGGCAATGAGGATGGGATTGCTCCTGTACCTTGCTGGAATACCGTTGATTCATTAGACTACTCGATCTACTCCGATGATCAAAAAAAGCTGGAACATGAGCTTTGGCTACCAGCAGAATGTAATGTTCAACTACGTGTCAATTGGTTCTATAGTGACAGTGATGAGCACACCATTAAAAGCTTGGATCAGTTAATGGGCATCTATTATCATTCTGTCGGGCGAGGAGCAAATTTACTGTTAAATATAGGACCCGATAGAAAAGGGAAGCTGCCAGATAAGGATACTGAACGCTTACGAGAATTTGGCGCAGAAATAAACGCTCGCTTTGACGCTCCGCTTGCTACGATGGAGCAATGTGAATATACAGATGGTCAGTGGATCTATCGAGCAAACGGGACTCAGCTGATTGATCATGTTGTTCTTCAGGAAGATTTAACAAATGGTGAAGCGGTAAAACGTTTTAAAGTTACGATTGTCACCGCAAAAACAGGTCAGCACTGTGTGATTTATGAAGGAAGAAACATTGGTAACAAAGCGATTATCCAAATACCACCGATCAACGTTCGCGGTGTAATGGTTGAAGTGACTGAAAGTGAAGGAACCCCTGTTTTAAGAGATCTGCGGTTATATTATGTGTGTCAATAATCATGTATCACGTACACACGTCTAAAGAGGACTAGCTTGGAGAAGCACAGCATGACTGCAAGGTAACTATGTATTTTGTTAATTCAGATGAGAGATATTTGAATATCGCTCTTGTAAATTTAGCTTTAGATAAGCCACACAAAAATCCACCGTCATTTAGTTAAATTCTCAACAAAATTCTCTGTCGGGTTTGTATTTGAAAGGCGGTCGGTGAGGTGACCAAACCAATAAGGGATCAAAACAAATTCTAAATGGTTTTTAATCATCGCCCAAAAATAACGACAAAGTCAACCTTGCTAGCGAATTTTTGAACTGTCCTCTATGGGGCAGTTCTTTTATTTAGGCTGACAGCTGATCGATCGTCGTCCAAAACTTTAGTGATCTATTTACAGAGGCTACACGCAATATCACCCTGCAATGAGGTGTGAATGTTCTTAGCTGTAAAGCACGATGAATGCAAGCTAGCACTACCAATGCTAAACCGGACTAATTATGAAAGCTTTTTTTCTCGATGGCGTTAAATCGCTCTAAATGTCATCTGTTCATGTAGATCTTACTCTTTAAGGGAGGTAAAAAGCATGTGGAAGAAACAGATGTCGTGAAACGTCATGTTGAAGAAGTTAAAGACGTCACCATTGTTAAAAATAGCCCATTTATTCTGCTGGACCCATCATCGAGCTCGGGCAGTGGGAAAAGAACGATCCTTTTCTTTTAATGATGGAAGACAAATTATGGTTGCTTACACGAATCAGGAAAGGTTTACAAGATATTCATAGATTATTCCTAGAAAATCAGCTATGATGTATTTAATGTATGAGTATAAAAGACTATCGATGAGTTTTTAATGTAGTTTTTATAGGTCTAAAGAATTGCTTGTAAAGAAAAAGTTTTTTTATAAAAATATTTATTTTTGTCATTAACACTCTTCATCTACATGTCGATAACAACGATGAAGGCCTTTTTTATCGTTTTCTGACAGAAGACTCCTACTTTAAAGAATACTAGGACGTTGTCCAATGAGTAAGTGGGGGAAGATTAATTATATAAGTGCACTCTTATTTGCCAACAACAATTTTAAGGTAGAGACTGTGCTTATTTTTTTACATATATCAATCGTAAAATAGGGGGAAAAAAATATGCTAGATCGATTTCGGCCACGAGCGTCTGCTGAAAGTTTAATTGAAACGGGTTCTGATTTAAAGGTGGAAGGCCGTTTTCAAGAAACAGTCAACTACAACCATTTTACAAGTGAAGATTTTGCGAATTTAACACGCGTCAAGGAGCTGTTAACAAATTCGACTGATGAATGGTAGAAATCTTCGAAAGCTATTTAACGGTTTTAAATGTCGAAGAGGACAAACACATTTCACACACAAAAGTAAAACAATATATTTCACTTTTTTTCAATCAGCAGCGTGATAAAGATTATGTTATTCAAGCGGTTGGTTTTTTAATGACCTTCGTAAGCACCGTTATAACATCGGGAAGCTCATCGTCGCTTTTAATCAATTCAATTTCTATCTCATTACGAATTTGCTTTCCAAAAAAGGGATGCAGCCGAAGCAATGTTTTGGTTTAATGACGAGCATGCAAAGAGCAATTAATATTGATCAGCAGCTTCTGATTGAAGTATATTCTGAGCGCCTTATGGAGCAAGTGACTGAAGGCATTGGCGAGTTAATGGAAAACAATGCGAAAATTATGTTTATTAAAGACCTCGTCGAAAACCTTGATAAACAAAGTGTTGAGATTGAGTCTGTGACCGCGGCGACACAGGAAATGACAGCTTCTGTCGTTGAGGTCGCGAACGGTGCGACATCCGTTTCGGAAAAAACGGATTTATCTGTAAATAAAGCGGTCGAGGGTCGAAAGGTTATCGGTCATGCGCTCGATGAGATTATTCATACAGGTGAAACCTTTGATCAAATCGTTGAGAAATTCTCGCAACTGCAATCATATGTCAACACCATTGAAGAAGTGGTCACTTTAATTAATGGCATCGCCGATCAAACAAATTTACTAGCCTTAAATGCGTCGATTGAAGCAGCGCGTGCTGGAGAGCACGGTAAAGGCTTTGCGGTCGTCGCTGACGAAGTACGTAAGCTTGCGGAATCAACGGTCGTCTCTTTGAAAACAGTCAATGAAAATGTCGCTAACTTAAAAGGCTTTTCGATCGATGTTTCAGACTCCATCCATACGACAAGCGACGTCATTCGCACAGCAACGAAGGAAGCAGCGGATTCACTGCCGCTCTTAACGGAATTCATCTCGATTATAGAAGACATCAGCGACGATACGAGCAATACTGCCGCGGTCACTGAGGAGCAAGCTGCCGCCGTCGATGAAATTGCGACGAGAATGACGGAAATTCTTAATTTTTCCGAACGTGTACGGACGCTCGGTCGCAATACTGGCGAAGCGGTCCACGATATGGGGGCGTCGATTGACCATTTCCGCTTAGATGTGATTCAACGCAATAACATTCAGCTGTCGACAGCTGCCCTGCTCTATTTGTCTAAATCAGATCACATTCTTTGGAAATGGCGTATCTATAACATGTTCCTTGGCCTCGAAAATGTAAACCCAGAAGACGTTTCTTCGGCTAAAGACTGTCGTTTTGGGAAATGGTATTATTCGCCAGAAGCAAAGGCGCGCTTTTCTAATTTAAAGAGCTATCAGGAGATTGAAAAGCCGCATGATCGCGTCCACCAAGCCGCGCTTTATGCAGCGGAAAGCTATCGAAATGGTGATATTACTGAAGCTCATAAGCAGCTGGCGGACATTGAACAAGCATCGACAGAAGTCTTGGAAGGCATTGAAGACCTGCTGCAAGAGATTGAGGAAGAGCGCAAAAGAGAAGGGCGTCTGTGAGAAACGGCTCATAAAAAGATAGCATAGGCTCATACAATTTAAGCAGCTTTTATAAAGACTTGACACTAAGTGATACGTGTCAAGTCTTTTTTTCGTTTTGATCGTTAATAATGCGTACACATATCGTGAATCTTCTTGTTTCATTCAATCTTTTTCGCAGCAGATGATCATTACGGCGCAATCTCTTCTTTGTAAACGTGAGGAGCGGAGTTTTAAGAGATTGTAAAAACATCGTAAATCTGTTGAAATGCGAAAATAAAAAGAGTAAATTACTAGTGAATTAAAAGAGAAATAAAATTAGTTTACTAAATTAAAACAGAGGAGCGTACAACAATGAAAAAAGCACTGTCGTCCGTATTTGCTTTTGCTTTCCTTTTAACCTTATTGGCAGCGTGCAGTGGAGGCGCAGAAAGTCAGTCTGATTCATCTGAACTCATCGTTTATACGAATCAGACGAGCGGCCGTGAAGAGGTTTTCGAGAAACTTTTAGAAGAACGTAATTTTGAATTTGACGTAGTGACTGTACAATCTGGCGGGGGAGACATGAGAGATCGTCTCATTGCCGAGAAAAATAATCCGATGGCTGATGTAGTCTTAGGAGGAACGACATTAGAACACTTGGCCTTAGTGGACAATGACATTTTAGTCCCATTCACACCAGAGTGGGCTGGCGAGATCGATCAATCGATGGTAGGTCCGGACAATAAATTTTGGCCGTGGGCAATTGATACATTTCATTTCACATACAACACCGAGCTTGTTGGCGGAGAAGGACAGCCTCCGGTACCTAAAGATTGGTCTGATCTGACAAAACCAGCGTATCAGGACAAGTATTATGTGTTTGGCAGTGAAGGTTCAACTGGTGGCGTGATGTATGCTTCAATGTTAGAACGTCATCGTGATGAGAACGGTGAGCTCGGCGTATCAGAAGAAGGCTGGACATTAGTTGAAGAGCTTCATAAAAATGCAATCAATCCGATGCCGCAAGATTGGCAAGAGTCATTAACAGGCGAAGTGGTCGGTGGCTTCATTTGGGGCGGTGGTGTCGTCTCTGTGTCTGAAGATAAAGGGATCGAATTAGATGTCATGGAAACACCAGCCGGAACGCCATTTTTACCCGCTGTCATCGGTGTCGTCAATACAGGAAACGAAGAAAAGATGAAAAATGCGGAAGAGTTTGCTAATTGGTGGGGCTCTGAAGAAGTACAAACAGTTTGGGGACAAGAAACAGGTCAGGCTCCAGCAAACGAAAAAGCCTTGCAAGCAGTCGGTGGAGAGGTACAAGCGTTGATCGAGCGGTTAGAGCGGCATGAGATTGATTGGGATTTCGTTTATGAAAATATTGATTCTTGGCGCGAAAAAATTGCTTTAGAGTATGCACAATAACTATTTTTCTGAGCAGTAGCAACGAACAACATCAGAGTAGCATCAATCTTCATGCTCCTCTGATGTTATTCAAAAGGAGGTTCTGACTGAACATGATTGAGCTCAGCGGAATTGAGATCAAATATGATGATTTCGTTGCAATGAACGAGATCGACCTGAACATAAACGAAGGTGAATTTTTTACGCTGTTAGGACCTTCCGGATGCGGAAAAACGAGCTTACTCCGTACAATAACTGGCTTTGTTCATCCGTCAAAAGGACGCATTTTTATTGATGGAAAAGACGTTACGGAAGATCCAGTTGAAAAAAGAGGTGTAGGCATTGTTTTTCAGTCGTATGCGATTTTTCCGACGATGAATGTGTACGAAAATATTGCCTTTGGATTACGAGTCAAAAAATTGTCTAAAGCGAAGGTTCATGAAAAAGTCATGGATATCGCTAGAATGGTCGATTTAAAAGAGGAGCATTTATACCGCAAAGCTTCAGAGCTATCAGGCGGTCAGCAACAACGAGTGGCGATTGCCCGTGCATTAATTTTACAGCCGAAAATCTTATGTTTAGATGAGCCACTGTCTAATTTGGACGCTAAACTACGACGCCAGCTAGGGGTTGAGTTAAAGAAGCTGCAAAAGCAATTTGGCATTACGACAGTTTATGTAACCCATGATCAAGAAGAAGCGTTGACGATGTCCGATCGCATTGCCGTGTTTGCGAATGGAAAGCTTGAGCAGTTAGGAGCGCCGAAAGACATTTTCAATTCCCCAACGTCCGACTTTGTCGCTAATTTTATCGGTGACATCAACCAATTTGAAACAGCTCAATTAGAGTCGCTATTTGGTTTGAAAATGACTCCCTCTCGAGAAGGAAAAAGTTACTTGCGCCTAAACAATGTAAAAACAACCGCAGTAAGTAAAGCGATGCAAGTCAAAGGCAAGGTAGAAAACATCGAATTCCACGGTTTATATACAAAGTACACGTTTTGTACAGCAGACGGTCACAACATCAAAAATGTCGAAGTGGATATGTCTAAATCATATAAGGTAGACGATGAAGTAACATTATATATTTGCGAAAGTGACTTTATTCATCTATAAGGAGCAGGTATTCAGATGTTTAGACTTGATTTATCGTATATAAAGAAAAATATGTACAGTATTGTGATCGGGATATTTTTGCTTTGGTTCGTCATTACCTTTTTAATCTATCCCAACCTTATGGTGGCACTGTCGAGCTTTCAAACGGATGAAGGGTTCTCTTTCGGTATTATTCAAAAGCTACTGGATTCACCCATTGCGATGGCCGGATTGAAAAACAGCTTTTTATTAGCGATTGCGTTGTCGATAACAACGAATATTGTCGGGATATTTATCGTTCTCGTTTCTGAGTATTTTGATATTAAAGGTGCGAAAATTTTAAAGCTCGGATATATGACGACGTTTATTTATGGCGGTATTATCCTCGTCTCAGGCTATCAAATGATTTACGGACAGAATGGCATTGTCACTCAACTATTGATCAATGTGATTCCCGACCTGAATGTCCAATGGTTCCAAGGGTTTTGGGCAGTCTTGTTTGTCATGACTGTGTCTACGACGACGGCGCATATGATGTTTTTGTCGAATGCTGTGAAGTCGATTGATAACTACACGATCGAAGCGGCTCGTAATATGGGTGCCTCCACTTTTTACATTATTAAACGAGTCGTTTTACCGGTCGTAATGCCGACGATTTTTGCGATTACAATCCTCCAGTTTCTTGGTGGTTTAAGTGCCTTTGCAGCGCCGTTAGTTCTTGGGGGTAAAGATTTTCAGACGATTGCCCCGTTAATTTTACAATTAAATAAAATTCCTGGATCACAGGGGCTTGCTTTAATTCTCTCGCTCATCTTAGGGCTGACGACGATCTTACTGTTAGTTTTCTTTACAAGGCTAGAAAAGGGCGGAACGTATTTCTCGATTTCGAAAACGAAGAAAACCTATGTGAAGCAGAAAATCAATAACAAGTTTGCTAATGTAATCGTGCATATTTTAGCCTACGCACTTTTTATCATCTATGTTTTTCCGGTTGTTATTATCGTTATATTCTCGTTTACGAATGCAACAGCCATTTATAATGTGGACTTTAGCCTTGCTTCTTTCACGCTGGAGAATTACCGGTCCGTATTCAATGATGCTTCACAAATCGCCCCATTTTTTAATAGTGCGGAGTTTGCCCTCAAGGCTTCCATAGGTGTCGTCATTATTGTATTGCTTGGGGTAGGTTTACAGCGTCATCACGATAATGGTTTCACAAAATTCATTGAATATGCCTTTTTAATTCCGTGGATGCTTCCGTCCACATTAATTGCGATTGGCTTATTAACGACGTACGACATGCCGCGGTGGATCATTGGAAATAATGTTTTAATTGGGACGACTGGAATCATCGTCATTGCCTATTTAATTATTTCGATTCCAATGACCTCTCGTATGTTAAGAGCGACGTATCAATCCGTCGATCATGACTTAGAAAAAGCAGCGAAAGCTTTAGGTGCAAGCTCGTTTTATACATTTAGACGAGTCGTCTTGCCAATGATTTTCCCAACTGTCATTGCGTTAGTCGTTTTATCCTTCAATTCGTTGCTGTCGGATTATAACATTGCGGCCTTTTTATCACATCCGTTGCGAGAACCACTGGGGCTTATGATTCAAAGCGTTACGTCCGAACGCGCTGATGGTGATGCACAAGCACTCATTTATGTGTACTCTACCGTTTTAATGGTGATCGCCGCATCTACTCTATATGTCGTGTATGGCATTCTATTAAAAGAGAAGAAAAACTAGAGAGGAAGTTTCTTTATGAAATATACAAAGCTCGTTGAACAGCTTCTACGTGAAAATGACGTCCTGATTGCCTGCCACCAAGGTTCCGCTGGGGGAAACATTGCCTACAACACGTACCGGTCAATGCAAAATGCCATTCGTCAAGGCGCTCATATTGTTGAATTTGACGTATGTCAATCAAAAGACGGTGTTTTTCATGTCTTTCATGAAAACGAAGAACCTATCCGCTTTAATCGCCAGGAAAATTTTCGCACGTTCACTTCGGCAGAGCTGAAAGAGCAAACGTTGTTCAACATGAATATGCAAGCCGTTGAGCCGCCGCCGACTTTAAAAGACTTCATGGCGCAGATGAAAAATCATCCCAATACGCTATTACATTTTGACCATGCGCAGAAATGGGGCGCCACTTTATTGCAGGACCTTGATCAATATGAAGAGCAGCGGGAAACAATGATCATTAAAACCGATGTCGCTGCCACAGAATGTTTAGAAGCATTAGCCGCTCACGACGTGAAATACATGACATTACCGAAAGTGTGGAGTCAGGCTGATTTCGAAAAAATTATGGAATATCAAGATCAGATTAATATCGTCGGCTTTGAGATGATTTTTACAGACCCAACAGCCGAATATGTCTCAAAAGAAAAGTTAGATTCATTAAGACAAGCAGGATACCACACGATGATCAATGCCATCGTTCTCTGGAATGATCGGCAGTCATTATGTGGGGGCTACGATGATGACGTGTCTTTATTGGAAAATGCCGATTTAGGATGGGGAAAACTGCACGAGATGGGATTTGATGTCATTCAAACAGACTGGCCTTTCCCTTTAAAGAAATATCTAGAAGGTAAAGGAGTCAATCTCGTCTATGATCATTCAACACTATAAGTCACGTTACGATTTCGCCTTACAATTAATCGAGCTGTGTAAGGCCATTCTCCAAAAAGAAACAGTTGAGCAAATTGAAGAAAAAGAGCATGCAAACGATTTGGTTACAAATTTAGACAAATTGTTAAACAAAAGACTTATTGATGCCATCGCACAAGCATTCGATGATCAAATTATCGGTGAAGAGCAGTCGCAAGCAGGGAACAACAATCATACTTGGTATATTGACCCGATTGATGGTACGACGAACTGTATTTATCGCAAACGGGAATATGCGATTTCGATTGCTTATGAAGGAGATGAGGGGAGATTCGGTCTCGTTTTTGATGTAGAGAACAATACGTTATACCATGCGCATAGTGACCTAGGGGCATGGATTAACGGGGTCCCATTTGAAAGGCCTGCAACGCCTGATTTCGGCATTATTCATATTTCTCCTCCCTATTTAAAAGAGAAGACATACGAGGATTTTGCAAATTTGTTTAAAGGCATTCGTTACTTAGAAGTCTGTTCAATCGAAGTGATACGTGTTGCGATTGGAGAAGCAAGCTGTTTTTACCGAAGAGAGCAGAAGGTTTGGGATTATAAGGCTGCTGTCATTTTTGCAGAAATCGTCGGTGTCCATGTAGACATCATCAATGACGACACGGTATTGGTCGGTACACCATTTCAATAAAAAATGTTAAGGGGACTACGAAGGGGTATTCCCCTTCCACTTTTTTAGCAGATTTTTGTGCTATAATTTTCCTGGAAGGAGACGAGCCTAATGGTTAAATTAGAAGATGTTGCTAATAAAGTAGGAATCTCCAAAACAACGGTTTCTCGTGTATTAAATAATGATCAGACCTTAACAGTGACGGATGAAACGAGAGAAAAAATTAAAGCTGCGGTTGACGAGTTAGGGTACAAACCGTTGCGCAAGAAAAAAGTGAAAGCAAAAAAGAAGCAGTATCATATTGCGATGGTTCATAATGATGAGGCGTTCAGAAGTACCGTAGACCGAGCCTTTTACTTTTCTATACGAAATGGCATCGAACAAATGAGCTTAAAGAAAAGCATCAATATCATTAGTGCGCCGATTGATCATTTACCAACCATTAAAGAAGAATACGCAAATGTGATAGACGGTGCGATTATTCTCGGAAATCTCTCCAGGGCACAGCATGAAGAGATTCGGAAAAACATCAATACCGATCATTTCGTCGTGATTGGACTTGCAAACCCATATCCAGACGTGTATGATCAAATTTCATTTAATACGAGAAACGCTGTATACAAAGTGTTAGATTATTTAATATCCCTTGGGCATGAAAAGATCGGTTGTCTAGGCGCGCAAGAGTTTTCAGGCATCTTAGACACGGATTCTCGGAAATTGCTATTCACTAAATATATGAAAGAAAAGCAATTATATCGTGATGAATGGGTTATTTTTGGTGATAAGGGTACAGAAGCTGGGCAGGACATGGCTAAACAGCTGCTTGAATTAGAAGACTTACCTACGGCTTTATTTATCGCAAATGATCCGACAGCGATTGGAGTCGTTCAAGCGTTGCAGGACCATGGGCTTAAAGTACCCGAAGATATTTCAATTGTTGGGTTTAATGGAGACTATACGACCGAATATACGTACCCGCCGCTATCAACCCTAAAAGTGAATACAAGGGAAATGGGCATGGAAGCGATTCTTTGCTTACTTGAGCGGGTGAATGATGAGCGCAAGCTGGCAAAGAAAGTAGAGATGGCTACACATATTATTGAGCGGAAAAGCAGCCGTTTGATTTCTATGGTGGAATCGTAGACGGTGTGTTATGTGCTTGCGCATATGCTTGTGAAGCATTTGTTTACCGGCTGGCAAACTATATGGGGAAAGAAGAGGGCTCAGTGACGTCGTCATTCTCTTCTATTGCCCCAAGAGTCTACACTACGTTAGCCCTTCGACAGGGCCATATCATTCCTTGCCTCAATGTTTGGTATCCTTTTTTAACGATCGGCAAGTTTTTGTAAGAGATGAGAAGTGCAAGCTTTTATGATGACATGATGGATTGAACTACTCCCACTTAACACTCTTACGAGCTGTTTGAAGTGGGAGTCTTCTGTCAGAAAACGATAAAAATGAACTTTTAAATAAGAAAGGTGGTATCGGACGATGAATACAGAAGAAGAATGGTGTGAGTTTGACCGTCGCTTTTCAGAAGAAGTTATTGAGATTGTCGCAGTCACCGGACCGACGGGCATTCATGCAGGCCGTGCAGGTGGAAAAGTGTTGTGGAATGCATCGATTTCTCTCGTTGGATGGAAGGAACGAACGAATGATGCACCACTTATCGAAGAAGAGCGACGCCTGGAGTGGCTGGCTAATGATCAAGAATGGGAAAAAACGAAGCACTTATTTTCGCCTTACTCGATGATCAGGCTCCTTGTCCGAAAAGGGGAATCATCTTTTATGCTTCTTCAAGCCTTGGACACATCATACGTCGATGACAGCTTGCAACAGTTATTAGATGAGGCGAAAAAGCCCGTGTTTTATGAGGATCAAACCTTTGGTACCTTTCAACTAGACAAAAGGGTAAAATTGTTTGAAAAAAACTTATCATGGGCAGGAGAGCAAGGAATTCTGTATTTTGACTGGGATGAAGATGAGGGTGTTATGAAAGCTTCTCTAAAAACAGCTCAAACGCTCTTCGCTGACGAACTTGAGTGGGATAGGAAAATACGTACTTTTGCTGCTGATGAATTAGTGGGGTTAGCCAACGATTGGCTCATGGATATCGAAGAAGGCGAGCCAGAGCCAATGACTAATGAACAGTTTATTAACCTTATGACATTTGAAAGCATGAGTGTATACCCAGGTGGCGATTTTGAAATCTTTTTTGCTGATGGCGACATGTTTGCGGGGCACGTCATTATTGTCGCTGGGAATATCGAAGGCACTTTTGCATCAGCGGAAATGGCGGGATGATCCTTGTAGAGCTGGTGAACAGCACGGCAAGAATCAAATGTTCGCTTAGTGTTTCGTGTAGGTGCTTCTGGAATATTTTTGAAGTTTGAAGAACTTGTTACAACAATAAGAAAGCGTTTTATTTTTTGGAGATATCATATTGACACTTATGGTCAACTGTATTAATATAAGCACTAGTTAACCGGTTAACATAAAGGGGACGATGAGCAACTTGAAAAAAATGACGATCAGGGATGTTGCAAAGTATGCAAACGTTTCCCCTGCAACTGTGTCTTACGTGTTAAATGATGTTAAAAAAGTATCTGAAGAAACGAAAAAGCGTGTGTTGGAGGCCGTTGACGAACTAGGCTATTATCCTGATTTTACGGCCGTTAGCTTATCAAAACGAAAATCGAATTTAGTTGGAATTATGCTTCCTTTAGTCGAAGACTCACCAGCCGCGATGTTAAAAAACAACCAATACTACCATGAGTTTTTAAGCGGTGTAGAAATGGTCGTACGAAATCGTCAATTTGATACGATGATTACAGGCGTGTATCAGCCAGAGGAATGCAGGCAGTGGGTAAAAAAAAGAAATTTAGACGGTCTTATTTTCTTAGGCATGTTCCCACGGCGCTTGTATGACGAAATGACGAAGCTGAATATCCCCATTGTATTGATTGATACGTACGAGGAGTATACGAAACAATTGAATAATGTCCAAATCGATGATGAACGAGGCGGTTATTTAGCTGCAAAGCATCTGCTCGACCTAGGACACCGGCAAGTTGCGTTTATAGCGACAAGTTTAGAAAATAGTCCTGTAGATACAAAACGTTATCAAGGTTTTTTGAAAGCGTTTCATGAAAAAGGCGTAGCGCACGATCGTGCATATATTTTTGAAACGCATGATATTACCTTTGAACAAGGCTTACGAATCGGAAAAGCGCTCATTCAGCAAACAGATCAACTCACAGGTATTGCAACAGTATCAGATGTGTTGGCCATTGGCATGATGAAGGCGTTTCAAGAGCATGGAAAAAAGGTTCCTGATGATTATTCGATTGTTGGATTTGACGATCTAAGTATGAGTCAATACGTGACACCGAGCTTAACGACAATTCGCCAAGATGTGTTTGAAAAAGGAAAAGCGGCAGGTCACTTGCTTGTGAATGCCATTGAACAACCTGATATTGAAAATCAAACGGTTGAATTGCCTGTCCAATTAATGACGAGACAATCAACGAAAACCTTAGTTTAGGTTTAGGTGATGATATAAGTGCTTCATGTTCGAGGCGCTTTCTGTTTTCTTGTTTGGTTAACCGTTTAACCTATATTTTTTACCCTGTGAGTTAACCGTTTAACCGGTTTGTTCAAATTAATATACTTTAACTAAATGGAGAGATGAATGATGAAGAACAAAGTACTGTTTCTCGTCGCATTGGCTTTAATGATGCTTGTCGCAGCGTGTGGTCCAGATCGTGATCGCGCTTCCGAGACGACAGGATCAGAAACTGGAGATGCGGCTGAATCCGAACAAGCAGAACAACTACTCATTTGGGCTCCAGATGATCAAGTAAATGCAGTAGAGGAAATTACAAAAAGCTATACTGAAGAAACTGGGATTGCTGTCGAAGTTGTACCTTTTGCTATGGATGAACAAGAAGACGCCATGTCATTAGACGGGCCAGCCGGGCATGGACCTGACCTTTTCTTCCAGCCAGGAGTTGGAAGTTTGTCAGTAAAAGGTCTTGTTCAACCAATGGACGTTGATCAAGAGGTACTGGATACGTATTCTGAAGGTTCAGTTGATGCGTTAAGTTATGAAGGAGACGTTTACGGTTTACCTGCAGTCGTTGAATCATTGGCGCTCTATTATAATAAAGAACTCATTCCCGAAGCGCCTGAAACGATTGCTGATTTAGAAGCAATTGCAGCAGAGATGACGGACCCTGCCAACGATCAATACGGATTTTTATACCCAGCAACAGATTTTTATTTCTCCTTCCCATTCATGGGAGGTTATGGCGCAGAAATTATTGGTAAAGACGGCGACAACTTCAACATTGATAAGGTTGAGCTAGCGAGCGAGGCAGCTGCGGAAGGTGGAGCGTTAATTCAAGGATGGTTTGAAAAAGGCTATTTACCGAATGGCGTAACGATGGATGTCGTGACTGGGTTGTTTAATGACGGAAAAGTCGGCGCGGTCATTAATGGACCTTGGGCGCTTAATGAATACAAAGAAGCATTAGGCGACAATTTAGGAACGGCGCCGTTGCCGAAGCTTGAGAATGGTGAGCACCCAAAAACGTTCTTAGGAACGAAAGGATGGATGCTTTCTGCTTACGCAAAAAATCCAGAAGCGGCGACAGATTTAGCAATCTATTTAACAAATGAGAAATCGCTGAAGACGTACTACGATCAAACTGGTGAAATGCCAGCGAAATCGTCTATTTTAAGCAGTGACGAATTCCAAGGAGACCCATTAGTTGCAGGCTTTGCGACACAATTAGAGCATGCAACGACTTTCCCGCCAGTGCCAGCACTTTCAGCTGTCTGGGAGCCAATGGGGGATGCCTTAACCTTCATCACAGAAGGTGAAGATGTACAAGAAAGCTTGGACAGTGCAGTAGAAACGATTAAACAGGATATCGAGATGAATTATAAATAATTTCGGTACGGCAAAGGTGTTATCCGATAAATAAGGGTAACACCGATTGCCCGATTGTTATCCCTGTTTATTTCTTAGTGATTCTTTGAAAAGGAGGGCTCCACATGGCAACTGGAGAAGCCCGGAAGCACAACGCTAAGCTAGCAGTCTTTTTATCCATTGTTCCAGGCCTTGGCCAAATGTATAATCGGCGCTACATCAAAGGCTCCATTTTTTTAGTTTTGACAGCTGCTTTTTTAATCGTCTTTTATGACATTTTAAATATTGGCTATTGGGGACTGTTCACATTAGGAGAAATTCCCGCTATCGACGATTCGCGGGTGTTGTTAGCACAAGGGATTATTGCGCTCATTTTGTCAGCCTTTGCCTTAACCTTTTATATAGCGAATTTAATTGATGCACGAAATGATGCTAAAAAAATTCAAGAAGGCTTTGCGCTTACAAACTTTAAAGACGCTGTTAGACATGCATGGGATTATGCTTTTCCTTATGTGCTAACAGGTCCAGGTCTCACCTTGCTCGTTTTTGTCGTTATTTTCCCACTGTTATTTATGGCCTTTCTTGCTTTTACGAATTATACGTTAATGAATTCACCGCCAAAAAACTTGCTCGATTGGGTCGGGTTTGACAACTTTAAAGCGTTATTAACGATCCCGATTTGGCGCAACACATTCTTTTCGGTGCTTTCGTGGACATTAATTTGGACATTTGTAGCGACAACGCTGCAAATTGCTCTCGCATTGTATCTTGCAGTGGTTGTGAACGACCCAAGGGTCAAAATGAAAAAGCTTATTCGCACTGTGCTCATTCTTCCGTGGGCGGTTCCAAGCTTTGTGACGATTCTCATCTTTGCTGCCTTATTTAACGACAACTTCGGTGCGATTAATAGAGACATACTAATGCCTCTCATTGATACGAAAATTCCGTGGTTAAGTGATCCGTTTTGGGCGCGAATCGCCTTAATTTCAATCCAAACGTGGTTAGGCTTTCCGTTTGTGTTTGCGTTATTTACCGGTGTATTGCAAAGTATTTCGTCGGCGTGGTATGAGGCTGCCGACATGGATGGAGCGAATCGGTTGCAAAAGTTTAAAAACATTACTTTTCCACATGTTATGTTTGCGACCGCTCCGTTATTAATTATGCAGTATGCAGGAAACTTTAATAACTTTAACATCATTTACTTATTTAACGAAGGTGGACCCGCTGTGAAAGGTCAAAATGCCGGCGGAACAGACATTTTAATTTCGTGGGTGTACGATTTAACATTTGAATCGAGTCAGTTCAGTATCGCCGCTGCGATTTCGTTAATCTTAGGTTTGATCGTCGCCGTCTTCGCCTTCTTTCAGTTTAGAAAAACATCGTCCTTTAAAGAGGAGGGAAAAATGTAATGAGCCGAAAAATGAAGAACGCTTTAGAGCTTACTGGGATTTATGGAAGCATTCTCGTCATGTTTGTCCTCATTTTATATCCTCTTCTTTGGACATTTGGGTTGTCATTAAACCCTGGATCAAGCTTGTTTGGAGCAAGTATGATCCCGGAAGACTGGTCTTTTAAGCATTATATGTGGCTGTTTACGGATCCAGAGAGTGATTATTTACTCTGGTATAAAAATACGTTGATCGTCGCATTAGCAACGTCGCTAGGCTCAACGATTTTTGTCTCACTCGTCGCTTACGCATTTTCAAGGTATCGTTTTGTCGGCAGAAAGTACGGGTTGTACGCCTTTTTACTTCTGCAAATGTTTCCGGTCCTAATGGCGATGGTTGCCATCTACATTTTACTCAATTTGATTGGTCTGCTTGATTCGCTCCTAGGATTAATTTTAATTTACATCGGTGGGTCCATTCCGATGAACGCTTTTCTCGTCAAAGGCTATTTTGACACGATTCCACGCGAGCTCGATGAGTCAGCGCGCATGGATGGCGCAGGGCATTTTCGCGTTCTTTTTACAATTATGCTTCCGCTCGCCAAACCGATATTAGCGGTCGTCGCCTTGTTTAACTTTATGGCGCCATTTATGGATTTCATTTTGCCGCGGATTGTATTAAGAAGTCCGGAAAATTACACGTTAGCCTTAGGGCTTTATAACTTTGTCAACGCCGAATTCGCGAACAATTTTACCCGTTTTGCCGCAGGCTCCATTTTAATTGCAGTTCCGATCGCTCTTGTTTTCTTAATGCTACAACGATATTTAATCAGCGGACTGACATCTGGGGCAACGAAAGGATAATACTTTTATAAAATACGGAGGGATCTTCATGCAGGAAGGTAGCGCAGCGATTTTACCTGATCAGGAAAATGAACTTAAGCAACAACCGTACAAGCGTATTGGCTCACTCGTTTCACACACTTTTCATCAACAAGAAGCGTTAGAGTTACAATGTGAGCACGGTTTCGTCTCGGTCCTGTTTTATCGCGATGACATCGTACGTATTTTAATGAACCCGAAAGAAACGCCTCAGAAACAGTCTACGCTCGCTGTTGTAAAGGAACGAGAAAACGTCGAGCTGACCTTAACAGAGAATGAGCATAACCTAACGCTGTCGAGCAGTAAGCTCACGCTTAACATCAATCGTGCTCCTGTGACAATTGCAATCTACGATCAAGATGGGCGTGTGCTTGTAGAAGAGACAGAGCATGGGATGGCATTTAACAGTAAACAAGAAGTGATTAGTTTTAAAAAGATGGACGCTAATGACCATTTTTATGGTTTTGGGGAAAAGACGAGCTTTTTAGATAAGCGCGGCGAAAAAATGACGATGTGGAATACTGATGTGTTTGCACCGCATAACCCTGAAATTGACGCGCTTTATCAGTCGATCCCTTACTTTATGACGATTCGCAACGGTCAGGCGCACGGTATCTTTTTGGACAATCCAGCGAAAACCGTTTTTGATATGAAATCATCGACTGAGCAATATTCCATGAAAGCAGAGCGAGGGCAGCTTGACTACTACATTTTTGCCGGTCCGACACCAAAGGATGTGCTTGAGCAGTATACAGCGATTACGGGGAAAATGCCGTTACCGCCAAAGTGGGCATTAGGATATCATCAATCACGCTACAGCTATAAAAATGAGCAAGAAGTGCGAGCGCTCGTGCAAACATTTAAGGAAAAAAGGATTCCGTTAGATGCCATTTATTTAGATATTCATTATATGGATGGCTACCGTGTCTTTACGTTTGATGAAGACCGTTTTCCAAATCCGAAGCAACTGATGCAGGAGTTGAAAGACGAAGGCATTCACGTCGTTCCGATCGTTGACCCCGGCGTTAAAGAAGACCCAGAGTACTTTGTATATCAAGAAGGGGTTAAAGACGATCATTTCTGTAAATACATTGATGGGACCATATATCACGGCGACGTTTGGCCGGGCAACAGCGCCTTTCCTGATTTTACAAAAGCAGAAGTACGAAAATGGTGGGGCGACAACCATACATTTTACACCGATTTAGGCATTGAAGGTGTATGGAATGATATGAACGAGCCGGCTGTGTTTAATGAAACGAAAACGATGGATGTCAAAGTCGTACATGACAACGATGGTGATCCGCAAACGCATGGTGAGCTCCACAACTTATACGGATTTTTAATGGGGAAAGCGACGCATGAAGGTTTGAAAGAACAAATTAACGGCAAACGTCCATTCTTATTAACGCGGGCAGGGTTTGCTGGTGTACAACGGTATGCGACCGTATGGACTGGGGACAACCGTAGTTTCTGGGAACACTTACAGATGGCATTACCGATGTGTATGAATTTAGGTGTATCAGGAGTTCCTTTCTGTGGACCGGATGTCGGCGGATTTGCCCACGATACGAATGGTCAACTGCTCGCACGCTGGACGCAGTTCGGTACTTTCACACCCTATTTTAGAAATCATAGTGAATTACATTCGCTCCCACAAGAACCTTGGCAATTCGGTGAAACGTATGAAAAAGTCATCAAAAAGTATATTGAGCAACGTTATGTATGGATGCCATACTTGTATACGTTATTTCAAGAAGCGAGTGTGACTGGAACGCCCGTTATGCGCCCATTAGTCCTCGAGTACCCGAATGATAAACATACGTTTAACTTGTCTGATCAGTTTATGATCGGCTCCGATGTCATCGTCGCACCGATTTTAACCCCGGATACGTATCATCGGGTTGTGTACTTGCCAGAAGGTCGATGGGTCAACTACTGGACGAACGAAAAGTTAGAAGGCGGCAAGCATCACCTCGTCGAAGCGCCTTTAGATACCTTGCCAATCTTTGTCAAAGAAGGCGCAGTTATCACACATGGAGCAGTCAAGCGCTCTACGGAAACAAAAGAAGAACAGCTTACTGTTCATGTGTATCCAAAAGAAGGCGAAACTTCAACTTTCACGTATTACGAAGATGACGGCAGAACGTACGGCTATGAATCTGGCGAGTTTTATACGTGTAAGATCGAGGCGGCAATTGACAACGAGCAGGTAAACATAACGATGAATGTAGAGAATGACGGCTATCAGCCTGATTGGAAAGCGGTGAAATTCATCGTACATGGTGTCGCAGATCATGTGAAAGTGACAGTGGATGGAAAGGAACAAGTGACAGAAGTGAACGCAAAAGGTTGTGTTCAAACGAATTTACAGCGATAACAGAGCCACCTGACATCAAACAGACAGCCCTCTTTGTAGCGAAAGCTGACAAATGGGGACTGTCTTTTTCTCGTTCAATCCACAGCATACCCGTAAAATTTGCCGAGCTTTTTATATCTCCAAATTGATGTTACCATCTATAATTGGAAAAAACCTACGAAACTACTTCACTTTGATGAAGAGGCACCTTATGCAAAAGGGCGACTTCTGGGGAGAACTATGCAAGAAGCACATTAAACGTTGCACCAAACACTTTTATGGTGCGATCATCGTGAAGGCCAAAAAAGCGAAATAAAGGCTTCCAGGGGTCTGAGAAGCTGAGGGATCTGTGTTCCAAGCTGCTTTCATCAAATCAGTCTTCATCATTAGATATCATAGTGATATTTCTGTCGTTATAATAAGTAATGTACTCTGGAGGGATTTCATTGGAAATCATACAGTTTGGCGAATCAGCTCTGGCGACTTGGTGAATGCCTCGTTTGTTGAATTTTTCTTTCTCAACCATCAAAACCCATTCCGAAGACATCTCTTGAATCTTTTTGTAGATATAGGCACTAATCATGTGATTCACTGTTAGCCCTGCCGTGAGGTCTACTCCTGTTACACTTGTAAAAGCTTTATTGACGAAGATGCCTTTAAAATACTCATCTACTTTTTCAGAGCTTGTGGAAATCATGCCTTCGTTATAAACAATCTCTCCACCAATGAAGAAAACTTTTGTGTTGCAGGCAACCAATTCATATAAAGCATTAATATTATTAGTAACAACGGTAATTTGGCTAAGTTCTTTTAATTTTTTTGCTAAAAAGTAACAAGTGGCTCCAGAGCCTAAAAAAATGGTATCACCTTTATCAATTTGTGTCAGAGCAAGCTCTGCAATCGATTTCTTAATATCCGCATTCTCTATTTTTGTGCTGTATACTTGAGATAATGTTTCTTCTTCATTTTCTTCTGGACCACGTGAAAGAATAGCTCCCCCAAACGTTTTTTTCAAAAACCCTTCTTCTTGTAACTTATCTAAATCCTTCCTTATTGTCACACTGCTTACATTCAGCATTTCCGTTAAAGATGATGTATTTATACTTTTTTTGTCAACCAATAAATTTTTAATTGTTTCTAATCGTTCTTCAGGTAACATAAGTGAACTCCTTTTTCCTTGAAAAATGATGAATTACTTAACATTAAAACACAAACGAAACTAAAAATAAATATAGTAAACAAAAAATAAACTCATTGTATCGTCTGTCATAGACAATTAAATATCCTTGTTAAAGTAAACTATTGAACATGACTGAATTAAAAGTAGTCATTAGGTAAGCTTTTAAAAGAAAGCGGGCTAGAAAAACAGTCTAACCTGATGAAAATAAAAGAAACAAAAAGAAAATAAGCATCTGATAAAAGTAAATAAAAATAAATTATATATTGACTTTAGAAAATAAAAATAATAAAGTGAAATCAAAGTTAAAGAGTTGAAACTTTTTAATTTTATATTTTATTGCAGGACATGTTAGGGGGAATTTGATGAAACGAGTAAAAGTTGGGATTGTCGGTTTAGGAAGATTGGGAATGGATCACGCCAAAAACATTGCATTTAATATCCCTAATGCAGAATTAACGGCAGCCTGTAGCATTTCCGAAGAAGAAGTCGCATATGTGCAAAAACATTGGTCAATTCCGTATGGATACACAAATTACGATGACATGCTGCAAAATAAAGAAATTGATGCGATTGCCATTGTCTCTTCATCACCTGAGCATTGTAGTCAAATTGAGAAAGCATTAGACGCTGGTTATCATGTCTTTTCCGAGAAGCCATTAGGTACAACTGTTGAAGAATGCAAAATTGCTGAAAAAGCTGTTGAAAGAAATCCGGATAAAGTATTTATGCTCGGATTTATGAGAAGATATGATCCTTCTTATGAATATGCAAAAAGAAAAATTACAGAAGGGGCAATCGGAAAGCCCATACTAGTCAAAGCAACAAGTATTGATCCCGAAGACACGATTGATGGTGCAATTAGATTTGCTGAGTCTAGCGGTGGGTTGTTTATTGATATGACTGTTCATGACATCGATTTAGCAAGATGGTTTTTAGAATCAGATGTCAAAAATATCTACTCGATTGGCGGCTGTTATTTACATAAAGAATTTGCGGCATATGGAGATGGGGATAATGTTGCATCATTAATGCATTTTGAAAATGGTGCTATGGCTATGTTTCACTCCGGAAGAAATGCACCACATGGGTATCATGTAGAAACCGAAATTGTAGGAACTCATGGCACACTGAGAATTGGTTCGGTCCCGCAGAAAAATGAAGTCATGATTTTTGATAGCCATGGGGCGCGCAAGGAATGTGTATCAGGATTTCCGGAAAGATTTAAAGCAGCCTATCGTTTAGAAGTTGAAGAATTTATTCATTGTATTCTTGAGGAGCGGAAGCCTTCTATTTCTGTGTATGACGGCACGAAGGCGACAGAGGTTGCTTTTGCTGCTACAGAATCATTTCGGCAGAATACGTTAGTGACATTGAAAGCGGAAGAAGTTCTTTAAGTTCAATACCAGTTTGTAAACGTTGATTTATGTCTAAATGTAAACGTATTCAAAAAGCGGTTTCAAAATAGCTGATGAGCTGAAAAATCATCTGACTCCAGCTTGTGTAAAATATGGCCAAAGGATGAACGACATGAGTTTGATTACATTTCAGAATAACCGAAAGCTTGATCTCATTCCTATGGGAAGAATAGGCGTTGACCTTAACGCAGTTGAGGTCAATCGCCCCATTGAAGAAGTCGTCACTTTTAAAAAAACAGTGGGAGGCTCCCCGGCAAACATCGCTATTGGCGCCTCTCGACTTGGTTTAAATGTTGGGTTTATTGGCCAAGTCTCTGCTGACGGTTTAGGCCGGTTCTGTAGAATTACGATGGAAAAAGAGAACGTAGATACGACACATATTTTGATAGATCAATCTGGAAGAATGAATGGATTAGCACTGACAGAGATTATTAGTCCGTCTGAATGTCAAAGCATTCTCTACCGTGACGGCGTTGCCGATCTGTATATGAAGCCTGAAGATATTCAACGAGAATATATCGAACAATCCAAGATATTACTTATTTCTGGAACTGCTTTAGCGCAAAGCCCTTCGCGCGAAGCGACCTTGCAAGCAATTGAATATGCTACTGAATCAAAAACGAAAATCATTTTTGAATTGGATTACCGCGCTTACTCCTGGCAGTCAAAAGAAGAAACGGCTCATTATTATCAACGAGTAGCGGCTGCCTCCGATATTATTTTAGGGACAGAAGATGAGTATCGTGCTCTAACCGGAACCAAAGATCATTCTGAACTGGATAAAAGTCTTGTAGCGAGGCAGATGTTAGCGAAAGGGTCTGAACTAGTCATCATTAAGCAAGGGTCAGACGGATCGATCGGATATGCAAAGGACGAAGAAGTCATTCAAGTCAAACCTTTTCGTACTCAAGTGCTTAAAACGCAAGGAGCTGGAGATGCATACGCGGCCGGATTAATTTGTGGATTAATTAACGGTTGGTCAATAAAAAATGCTATGGAATATGGAAGTGCTACTGCGTCTATTGTCGTTTCTAGAAATTCATGCTCAGAAGCCATGCCTACAAATGATGAGGTGATCGCAAAAATGGAAACGAGTAAAACGACATAGGAGGACTTAAAGTGATCGCAGATTTTAACAAGATATTAAATAAGGCAGCGCAAAACAATTATGCATTGGCAGCTTTTAATGTTTTTGGTTATGAAGACGCGCATGCGGTCATTCAAGCTGCTGAAGACATGAATGCGCCAATTTTACTGGCAACAAATCAAGCAGCCATTGATCATATGCCTATTCAATGCTGGGGGCGACTGCTTAGGTCGTTAGCTGAAGATGCACACGTCCCTGTATCCATTCATTTAGATCATGCGAAAGATTTTCAAACGGTTGCAGACGCAATTCATAGTGGCTATACCTCTGTTATGTATGACGGGTCTCATCTCCCGCTTCATGAAAATATAAAGAATACGAAAGAAATCACAAAAATGGCGCACGCCTTCAATGTACCTGTTGAAGGTGAAGTAGGCAAGCTTTCGTATGAAGACATCCCTGGTCAAGAGACTGAATTTACAGACCCTGAAGAGGCAAAGATATTCGTCGAGGAGACTGGCGTAGATTGGCTTGCTGTTTCGGTTGGAACAGTGCAAAGGATGGCAAAGCAAGAGGCTGAGATTCAGTTCCAGCGTTTAAAAGCCATTGAACAAATTGTAAAAACGCCCTTAGTCATTCACGGTTCTTCAGGAGTTACGAATCATGATTTGAAAAAATTGATCCAAACAAAAGTTTCAAAGTTAAATATTGGGACGGCGCTAAGAGTTGCATTTGGTCATAGTTTGGCGAATCAAGTCGCAGCCTCTCCTCAAGAGTATGATCGATTAAAGTTATTTGCGGAACCAATGGACAGGGTTAAGGAAGAAGCATTAAATAAATTACATTTATTAGGTTTTAATAGTTGATTTGTTGTAGAGAGGAGAATGACTTTGTCAACAGTTCGATTAACGATGGCTCAAGCATTAGTCAAATTCTTAGATCAACAGTATCTGAACATCGATGGCCAAGAATTTAAGTTTTTTAAAGGGGCTATGGGTATTTTTGGGCATGGAAATGTTCTTGGTCTAGGACAAGCACTTGAGCAGTATAAAGCAGATTTTCCGTTCTATCAGGGAAAAAACGAGCAAGAAATCGCACATACTGCAATGGCGTATGCGAAACAAAAAAGAAGAAGAGAAACGTTTGCTGTTACAGCGTCTATCGGTCCTGGCTCTGCAAACATGGTAACAGCGGCGGCGACAGCAACTGTGAATAGAATACCTGTACTGTTTTTACCATCGGACCATTTTGCTTCTAGACAGCCAGATCCAGTATTGCAGCAGGTTGAAAACGCTGGCGATTACACCCTCTCTGTCACGGATTCTTTTAAGCCTGTTAGTAAATATTGGGATCGAATTGTCCGACCTGAACAGCTCATCTCGGCGTGCCTGCAGGCGATGAGGGTATTAACCGATCCAGCAGAAACAGGCGCGGTCACTTTAGCATTGCCACAAGACGTACAGGCAGAAGCCTATGATTATCCGAAGCATTTCTTTGAAAAAAGAGTCCATTTTCTTGAACGGCGACCAGCATCACAAAATGAATTGGAGCGGGCTGTTCGTTTAATCAAAAATAAGAAAAAACCATTTATGATATGCGGCGGAGGCGTTCGCTATAGTGATGCTAGTGAGCAATTTAGAAGCTTCTCGGAAGCGTTTCATATTCCTTTTGGCGAAACGCAATCAGGGAAAGGAACGGTGGAATGGAATCATCCCCTTAATTTGGGAGGGGTTGGGATCTGTGGCACAAGAGCTTCGAACCGCATTGCGAAAGACGCCGATTTAATTATCGCGGTAGGCACTCGGTTAAATGATTTCACGACGTCATCTAAATTGGCTTATGAAAACCCGGAGTGTGACGTTCTCTCAATCAATTTAAACACGCTCGATGCCAAAAAACTAAATGCTCATTCGGTCATCGCTGATGTCAAAGCAACGTTACAACAGTTAGAGGCGTCGCTAGCTCGCGAATATTATCAAGCGGGTTATGGTAATGAAATAAAAGATGCAAAAAAGAATGGGCTAAAGAAATGGATCGATTGAGTAGGTTATCAAGTGATGGAGGTTTGCATCAGACGCGCGTGATTACTGAGCTCAACCGCTGGCTTGACCCGAATTCTATTATCGTTTCCGCTTCTGGCAGTCTCCCTTCCGACCTTGAGAGGATATGGAAACCGACTGCTCAAGATACATACCATTTAGAATATGGTTTTTCTTGTATGGGCTATGAAGTTCCAGGAGCGATGGGGGCTAAACTTGCTAATCCAGAGCAAGAAGTGTATGCCTTCGTAGGTGATGGCACATATCTCATGGGTCATACAGAGTTATATACAAGTATACAAGAAGGAGTGAAAATTAATATACTTCTTTTTGATAATCACGGCTATCAGTGTATTCACAATTTGCAACGTGCTCATGGGGTAGATAGCTTCGGAAATGAATTTCGCTTTCGGCAGGATCAAAACAAGCAGCTCTCAGGTGCGTATGCTCCGATTGATTTTGTTAAAAATGCCGAAAGCTATGGTGCTGTAGCTTATAAAGTAAATACGTTAGACGAGTTGAAAGAAGCCATTTCAAAAGCAAAAGAGGAAAAGGTATCGACTTTAATCCATATCTCTGTACTGCCAGGAACCATGACAGAAGGATACGAAAGTTTTTGGAATGTAGGCGTACCAGAAGTATCAGATAGCCATTCGATTCAGGAGTCTTTTGCGGAAGTAGAAAAAAATAGAAAAAAAGTGAAGTTTTTCTAAGAGAACGGGGGAGAAAATGATCAAAGTAGAAAAAGTCAACATTGGCTGTGCGCCAATCAATTGGTCCAACGATGATGCTCCAGACATTGGAGGTCATCTGACATTTGAGCAATGTATCAGTGAGATTGCCCTTGCAGGATATTCGGGGTGTGAGCTTGGGAGTAAATTTCCAAAAGAGACTTCAGATTTAAAGAAAGCGCTAAATCTAAGAAACTTAGCTTTATGTAATGGTTGGTTCAGTGCATTCTTTACGACAGGGCCAAAAGAAAAAACAATAGAAGGCTTTATCAAGCATCGTGATTTTTTACACGAAATGGGCGCAAAAGTGATTGGGGTTGGCGAAGTTGGGAGCACCGTACACGGAGACGAACATGTTCCTCTGTTTTCTGGCAGACCTTATTTAACAGAAGAGCAATTTACCGCTTTAGCCAATGGTTTAAATGAGTTAGGTCGGTTAGCAAAAGAGAAAGAAATGAAAATTGCCTTTCATTATCATATTGGTACTGGAATTGAAAATTTTTCAGAAATAAAAAAATTAATGGAACTCACCGATTCTGAGCTTGTCCACCTTTTGTTTGATACTGGACATGCAGCTGTAGCTGGAACGGATCCACTAGATATTTTGCAACTGTATGGGGAGCGAATAAGTCACATCCATATAAAGGATGTTCGTTCAGAGGTTCTTAACGATACAAAACAGAATGATAGAAGCTTTATTGATGCGGTGAGAAAAGGTCTATTCACTGTCCCAGGTGATGGAGATGTCGTTGATATGAAGCGAGTATGTAACAAATTAAAAGACTTAGATTATAAAGGTTGGATCGTTGTAGAGGCTGAACAAGACCCTGAGAGAGCGAACCCTTTAGCGTATGCAATAAAAGCGAGATCATTTATTAAAACGCACCTTGGTATTTAAATAGTAAGTCTTGCATGGATTTCTTTGGTGATGGGGGGTGAAGCAATTCAATATGTGGTAAACGATGAATAGCATTGTTGAACAACTAGATTTCATTATGACAAGAAAGGTGATTGTTTTATGAATTTACAAGTTCAAAGTCAAAAACCTGATCAAGATGGACGAACGTTAGAGATCACCCCAGAAAATGCTGGTTGGGGGTATGTTGGGTTTGAAGTATATAAATTAGATAGGGGCATGACAACGACGAAAGAGACGTTTAATCGTGAAGTGTGTGTTGTCATTTTAAGTGGCAAAGCTAATGTCAGATCTAAACATGAAGCTTTTCTCAATATTGGCGAGCGGATGAGCGTTTTTGAATGGACACCTCCGTATTCAGTGTATATTCCCTCCGACGAAGAGTATAGTATTGAAGCCTTAACGCCATTGGAAGTGGCTATTTGTTCAGCTCCATGTCAAGGAAACCATGATGTCAGGCTGATTCAACCTTCAGATGTAGGGAAGGAGACGCGTGGATCGGGCGCTGTGACCAGACATATACACAATATTTTACCTGAAGACAAGCCTGCAGATCACTTGCTGGTTGTGGAAGTACTTACGCCAGGAGGAAATTGGTCGGGGTTTCCTCCTCATAAGCACGACGAAAATAATCTACCGACAGAATCATATTTAGAAGAGACCTACTACCACAAAATAAACCCTGAACAGGGCTTTGGCTATCAGAGAGTGTATACAAAAGATCGCACAATTGATGAGAATATGTGTATACGTCATGATGATGCAGTGCTTGTTCCAAAAGGGTATCATCCAGTAGCGTCACCCCCAGGATACGATGTATATTTTTTGAATGTGATGGCTGGTCCAGTTCGGACGTGGAGATTTACGAATGACCCAGACCATGAGTGGTTTTTAGAACATAAAAAAGTGTATTAAACAAAGGGTGTTACGTTTGTTTTGCTCGGGTGGATTTTAAAAAGGGGGAGATAAATGATGAAGGATGATCATTTATATATGAAAGAGATTAAAGCGAAAGAACCATCTACTGTGAAAACCAATATTTCCTCAGCAAAAAAACAAACAAATCCAAACAAGTTTTTAGTGGTCATCATTGTCATTTCTACGCTTGGAGGACTTCTGTTTGGTTATGATACGGGGGTCATTAACGGAGCCTTACCATTTATGGGGCAAGAAGGGCAGCTAAATCTTACACCACTGACGGAAGGACTCGTAGCCAGTTCACTATTATTAGGCGCAGCCTTCGGATCAGTTTTGGGAGGGCGAATAGCAGATTATATAGGAAGAAGAAAAACCATTATGTGGCTGGCCGGGCTATTTTTTATAGCTACATTGGCATGCGCATTCGCCCCAGATACAGCTACCATGATTATAGCTCGTTTCTTCTTAGGATTAGCTGTAGGGGGAGCATCGGTTACTGTTCCAATGTTTTTAGCTGAGATGGCGCCAACAGAGCGCAGAGGACAGATCGTCACTTGGAATGAAGTGATGATTGTTTCAGGACAGTTACTCGCTTTTATTGTTAATGCCATTCTAGGAACGACTATGGGAGATTCAGGTCATGTCTGGAGAATTATGTTGGGAGTGGCAGCAGTACCAGCAGTATTTTTAGGTCTAGGCATGCTCATTGTTCCTGAAAGTCCGCGCTGGCTTGCTGCCAAATTGCGCTTTAACGATTCAATCCAAGTTTTAAATCGCATCCGCGATAAGGAAAGAGCCGCATCAGAATTAAATTTACTGAAACAAAATATTAGCGAGAATCATCAGAGTAGAAAAACAAAAAATGAAAATCTGAAATACTTAGCGAAACCTTGGTTTAGAAGAATGCTTTTGATCGGAATTGGGGTAGCGGTTGTCAATCAAATTACAGGTGTTAACTCTATTATGTATTACGGTACGCAAATTTTACAAGATTCGGGCTTTGAAACCAATGCCGCTTTAATTGGGAATATCGGTAATGGTGTCATCTCGGTCGTAGCTATGCTCACAGGAATATGGTTACTTGGAAAAGTCAACAGAAGACCTATGCTCATCACAGGTCTTATTGGGACTTCGTCTTCGCTCTTATTGATCGGAATCTTTTCTAATGTGTTCCAAGGTACAGTGGCGCTTCCGTTTATGATATTAAGCTTAACGATCCTTTTCTTAGCATTTATGCAAGGCGCTGTAGGCCCGGTCACATGGCTTATTATATCAGAAATATTCCCGCAAAAAATTCGAGGCTTTGGGATGGGCATTTCTATTTTTTGTTTATGGATAGCTAACTTTTTTGTAGGGCTGTTATTTCCAGTGTCGGTAGACGCCTATGGATTATCAAATACATTTTTCTTCTTTGTCATTTTAGGTGTCTTTGCTATTTTGTTCGTCTTTAAATATTTACCAGAAACAAGAAATAAGACGCTTGAGCAAATTGAAGAGGAAATGAGTCAGACAAGCTAAACAAGTTCATAATTTTTAAAATAAATGCTTTTAGTCAAAATTAGTTTCATTTTTAAAAATGTTGCATAAATCTTCTGTATATGATCGACAAAGTAAAAGTTTGTCTTTTATTCAGTGACAGTACTTGTTTTTATAGATTCGAACGTTTGGGAGTGATTACTATTTTAAAAACGATCTATCCTACTTTTGAAAGCGCTATAAATAACATCTCTGATGGTGACACGATTATGGTTGGTGGCTTCGGCTTATGCGGAATTCCTGAGAACCTGATCAAAGCACTCTCAGAAAGCAGTGTTAAAAATTTGACCGTTATTTCTAATAACTGCGGTGTCGATGATTGGGGACTTGGTTTGCTGTTAAGAAATAAGCAAATTAAAAAGATGATTGCATCTTATGTCGGTGAGAATAAAGAGTTTGAAAGACAGCTTCTACAAGGTGATTTAGAAGTTGAGATCATTCCTCAAGGGACACTAGCTGAAAGAATCAGAGCTGGAGGTGCTGGCATCCCCGCTTTTTACACGCCTGCCGGTGTAGGAACACAAATTGCGGAAGGAAAAGAAACGCGGGTATTCGCGGGAAAAACTTATTTGTTGGAAGAAGCGTTAGTTGCTGACGTGAGTCTTATTCGCGCTGTCAAAGGTGACACTTTAGGCAATCTTATCTATAACAAAACGGCACGGAACTTTAATCCGCTCATGGCTGCGGCAGGCAAAACAACGATAGCAGAAGTAGAAGCGCTTGTGGAAGTCGGTCATTTACATCCAGAGTCTATTCATACGCCTAGCATCTATGTAAGTGGGCTGATTCGTGGAACGCAAGATAAGAGAGTAGAGAAGCTCACCATAGCGAAGGGAGGATCGTCATGAAAGTACAAGATCAAAAGGTTGTGAGAGAGCGAATTGCTAGAAGAGCGGAAAAGGAAATTCAAAGCGGCGATTATGTCAATTTAGGAATTGGGATGCCTACGTTAATTGCAAACCACTTAGATGAAACTAAACAAGTGATGCTTCATTCTGAAAACGGTTTACTAGGGATCGGTCGTTATCCTACTGAACACGAGGTTGACCCAGATTTAATTAACGCAGGTAAAGAAACGATATTAGTAGCCAAAGGAGGCGTCTTTTTTGACAGTGCAGAATCATTTGCGATGATTCGCGGAGGTCACATTGATCTTGCCATTCTTGGTGGAATGGAAGTATCTGAGCAAGGGGATTTGGCGAATTGGATGATTCCAGGAAAAATGGTAAAAGGTATGGGCGGAGCAATGGATCTAGTCAATGGAAGCAAGAAAGTCGTTGTGGTTATGGAACATGTAAATAAATTTGCAGAGCCTAAGATTTTAAAAATGTGTAGTTTGCCATTAACTGGTACTCAAGTTGTCAATCGAATCATTACAGACCGAGCGGTTATTGACAAAACGGAAAATGGTCTCCAACTCATCGAGGTGGCAAGTGGTTATTCAGTCAAAGATGTTCAAGAATCTACCGAGCCGGACATACTTGTACATCCGGATGTAAAGATGAATGCGTTTTAAACAATGTATCCTTACCAATAAATCGTGAAAATATAGATTCGTGATGAGGGGAATGAACAATGAAAGAAGTCGCAATCGTTAGTGCCGTTAGGACACCTATCGGCACACTTGGTGGAGCCTTTAAGGACATAACAGCAACAGACTTAGGTGCACAAGTGATTCAAAAAGCTGTCGAAAAAGCAAACATTGATCCATCAGATATTGATGAAGTCATTATGGGCAATGTACTTCAAGCTGGAAACGGGCAAAATCCGGCTCGACAAGCTTCCGCCAAAGCAGGTATCCCCTATTCAGTACCCGCTATGACCTTAAACAAAGTGTGTGGCTCTGGATTAAAAGCCGTTCATTTAGGGTATCAAGCGATCAAGCTTGGACAAGCTGAGGCTGTCGTTGCTGGAGGAATGGAAAGTATGTCTCAAGCACCCTATCTCCTTGAAAAAGCCCGGTACGGGTACAGGATGGGGAATGGCATTGTAGAAGATAGTCTGATAAAGGACGGTTTGTGGTGTTCGATTGATGATTGCCACATGGGGATTACGGCTGAGCACTTGAGCAAACATTACAATATCTCTAGAGGCGAGCAAGATGAATTTGCTGCTGAAAGTCATTATAAAGCCAATCAAGCTCAAGTAGAAGGGCGTTTCACAGATGAAATTATACCTATATTGGTTCCGCAAAAAAAAGGAAAGTCGGTATGGATTGACCAAGATGAACACCCGAGAAAAGGAGTATCTATTGATACATTAGCTAAGTTAAAGCCAGCATTTATAAATAAAGGCACAGTCACAGCAGGAAATTCTTCAGGTATTAATGATGGTGCAGCCGCGGTTGTTTTAATGGATGCAAGCAAAGCGAGAAAAAGAGGAATTCGTATCTTAGGGGTGATCCAGCAAAACATGAGCGTTGGAATAAGTCCTGCAAAAATGGGAATTGCCCCTGTTTATGCGACAAGAAAAATATTAGCAAGAACCGATACATCCTTAGGTGAATTAGATATTCTTGAAGTTAATGAAGCATTTGCTGCGCAAGCATTAGCGGTTTATAAAGAGCTCAATCTGGATCAAGTAAAAGTAAAAGTCAATCCGAATGGTGGCGCAATTGCACTCGGCCATCCTATTGGGGCAAGCGGTGCTCGAATACTCGTCACCTTAATCCATGAAATGAAAAGACAAAAAGCCAGGAAAGGGCTGGCGACATTATGTATTGGTGGAGGTCAAGGGGTAGCGACGATCATTGAACGAGAGAACGGGTAAAAAGAGACAAGGGACAAGTTACCAGTATTTACTTTCCCTACTCATTTAAAGTAGTGATGTTATTTACACATCAATATAATTGAGCACTTAGGGGTCTTTAATTGCAACAAAATGACACCCTTTTATGTAAAGGATCCATTACAGATGACATAATCAGTAATGCTGGAAAGAAAGTCGAGCTTGTTGAGTGACACACTTTATTAAACCTTGCTGTAGAAAAGGTTTTACATGCGTTGGTCACAAGTAAATTTGAGCCGTCAAACAATGCTATATTGAGAGGATGTTTTTGGTGATAGCCTTTCATTCATTGTTTGTCTTAGCGTATCGAAGGTCTATCTCTGCTCACACGCGATAGGCCTTTTTTATATTAAATTGTGACATCTATTACAGCGGAACACCTTGCGTGCAAAACGTTTCATCGATAAACTTCCTCATCCATTTCTTCAGCTAACTTTGTTCCAAAGTTGTTTCCACCTCGAAAACTGATGGGCAAAATATGTTTTATTTTTTCCCTTAACACCTTATCGATTTTTATTTCCAAAAGGGACACTTTCATAAGCATCTCACCCCAAAACAGCTGTTTAGCTTGCTAATATCATCGGCATCAATATTGCGAAAAATAATATTTGTTTTTTCTGAAAATAAATTGACATATGAACATATGGAATATAATATGAATTAAAATAATCACAAACGAACAAAAACGAGCATTTTTGAAAAAGGAGGAGGCTGGTGAGTTAGCGAATCAGAGTCACTCCTTGTGAAGTCTATTCATGACAGTGTCAGTGAAGGTTGCCACGTGAAGTATATTCAAAAAAAAAGAATCATTGGACAAATTATTGATGTAGGAGTGAGATGAATGAGGTATGAAACAGTAAAGGCAGATCTGACTGTTGTAGGTGGCGGACTTGCTGGTGTCAGTGCAGCAGTTTCTGCCGCTCGAATGGGGAAAAAGGTTTCGTTGGTGCAAAACCGACCAGTATTGGGTGGTAATTCTAGTAGTGAGATTAGAGTTTGGGTCCTTGGCGCAACAGGTTTAGGGGTAAATCGATATGCAAGAGAAACTGGAATTGTTGGTGAAATGCTCGTTGAAAATCAATACTTAAATCCGGATGGAAATCCATATTATTGGGACTTGGTCGTTCTAGAAACCGTTTTAAAGGAGCCGAACATCCAACTTTTTCTTAATACGAATGTCTATGAAGTAGAAGCACAAGGAGAAGAGAATGAGCGGATTATTAAGTCAGCGACAGGGTTTATGATGGGATCTGAACGAAAAATCCGTTTTGAAAGCCCCATTTTTTTAGATTGTACCGGAGATGGCCTCGTCGGGTTTCTTGCTGGCGCAAAGTATCGAATTGGCCGTGAGTCAAAAGAGGAGTTTCAAGAAGAATGGGCCCCTGAAAAACCTGACAATATTACATTGGGAAGTACAATGTTCTTTTACACAAAAGATGCTGGTCACCCAGTAAAGTTTGTGCCCCCAAGCTTTGCCCAAGATATCACGAAAACAGCCATTCCAATGAAACGTGTGTTTAAAGCAGGAGACAACGGGTGTTATTATTGGTGGATCGAATGGGGCGGAGAAGACCATATAAATACATTGTATGACAATGAAAAAATACGTGATGAATTGAGGTCTGTCATTTATGGGATATGGGATTACATTAAAAACTCAGGAAACTTCGATGCGGAAAATATGACCTTAGAATGGGTCGGCAGTGTACCAGGAAAAAGAGAATATCGCAGGTTCATAGGCGATCACATTTTAACGCAAAACGATATTGTGAACCAAGTCCCGTTTGAAGACCGCATTGCTTTTGGGGGCTGGTCGATTGATTTGCATCCGCCGGAAGGAATGTATGCCTCTGAGTATGTGTCCAAGTTGTATTGCGCAGATGGGAACTTCCACATCCCGTTTAGAAGCCTGTATTCTGTCAACGTCGATAATTTATTTTTTGCGGGTCGAAACATCAGTGCAACGCATGTGGCTTTCGGAGCAACGCGCGTCATGGCGACTTGTTCAGTCATGGGCGAAGCCGTCGGCGCAGGGGCTGCCTTATGCATAGACAAAGGGGTGACTCCGCGGGAGCTATGTAAAAACCACATCAAAGAGTTGCAAGAAACACTTTTATGGAAAGATGCTTCAATCATCGGATTGCCTTACGAGGATTCAAACGATATTGCGCCACAAGCGAGAATAAGTGCCTCAAGCGTTTCAAGAAATGTGGAGGTCAGTCAACCTAAAAATGCGTATCCTTTAGACACGGACGTAGCGATTTTACTTCCGGTTGATCCTAAAATCAGTGAGGTAGAAGTGTTGTTAGATGCAAATCAAGATACAACCGTGCAAGTCGAGCTCTGGGATACTGGAAGAAAAGAGAATTACATCCCCTATCAGCAACAATGCAGCGATGAAGTAGCGGTGAAAAAAGGAAATCAGCAGTGGGTCACCTTTTCACTGCCATGGTATCCGGCAGAAGCACAAAACGCTTTTATTATTGTCAGAGAAAATGAAGCTGTTTCCTTGTATCAATCAAGTGAATATAAGACAGGAATATTAGGGCTTATTAAAGAGAAAAGCGCCAACATTTCAAGATTACTAGAAGCAATCAACAATGAGCAGCCTGTTGTACAGTGGAGTAAAAAGCCTATTGGGAGACATCCATTCTGTGTGAGATTAAAAGACGAAACGAATGCATATACACCAGCAAAGGTCACAGATGGTTATCTTCGTCCATATGGTGGGCCTCATATGTGGCATTCTGCGCCAATCAAAGGTGCTGAGGAGTGGATTAAACTGACCTGGGAAAGCCCAGTGAATGCATCAGAAGTACAGCTTGTTTTTAACGATGACGTCAATGAAGATCTAAATAACTTACACTATATTCGCACGCCTTTTGATATTTTTCCAGAGTTGGTAAAAAATTATCGGGTTGAAGTCTATGTAGAGGGACAATGGAAAGTCATTGCCCAAGAAAAAAACAATCGAAAACGAAAAAAAGTGCATTCCATTGATCGCTCAATGACGCTAGAAAAGCTTCGCCTTGTCGTAGAAGAAACGAATGGTTCACGCTTTGCAGAAGTGGGCACAATTCGTGTGATCTAAGAAAGATTAATAATCTCTTAATATTTTCTCAACACAATATCAATATAGGGGTTTTATGATAGTCAGTGTATTCAATCTGTTTTATTTTTGGAACGTTCCATATTTATTTAAGACGTTTAAAGGCATTGATTCACAAGGGCACTTTCAAACACATTACCATGAGACGTTTAAATCCATCGTACGGATGGATTCGTATTACCACTCGTTTTGGAACGTTCAGGATGAGTAGTATCTATCGCACTCTTAACGCTTTTGCGACATTCATGATTGAAAAGGGGTAAGCCAATGACGAGAATCACTTTTGTTAGACATGGAAACACCGATTGGAATGTAAAAAAAAGAGCACAGGGCCATTCCAGTAACCCTTTAAATAGGACAGGGTTTCAGCAAGCTGATGCTGTGGCCAAGCGCTTAGCCAACGAACATTGGGATGTATTGGTATCAAGCGACTTATTAAGGGCGAAGCAAACAGCGGAAATCATTGCTTCATATATCAACTTACCGATTTTATATGATCAAAGGTTGCGAGAAAGAGACCGTGGAGACATAGAAGGGACGATTGAAGAAGAGCGAATTGAGCGCTGGGGGAAAGATTGGCGTCGTTTAGGATTATGGCAGGAGAGCTACGCAGCGTTACAAGTCAGGGGACGAGAGTTTGTGGAAGATATTGAAAGCCGGTTCCAAGGTAAATCGATCCTTGTCGTTACGCACGGACGCCTTCTCATTCAAACCTTATATGAACTATGTCCAAATGACACAGAAGAAAATGACCTCTTAGATAATACGTCCGTGACCGTTATACAAAAAAACGCCAGCGCGTGGACGTACAACTTGTACAACTGTACGAGTCATTTAGAGGAAGAAGCGATTACGAAGTAGCTTTATATCGAAGTAGGGGGGCTGAAAATGAAAATCACCTTTTTAGGGACAGCAGCGGCCGATCAAATCCCATCACCTTATTGTGATTGTCCGCGATGTGAGTTTGCCCGTAAGCACAGAGGCCGTGATATGCGCAAGCGGTGTTGCTATTTAATTAATGATGATTTGCTTGTTGATATTGGCCCCGATTTACTCGTTGCCTGTTCGCTGCATGATGTTCATTTGCTGAATGTAAAACATACGTTAGTCACCCATAGCCATCGCGACCACTTTGATATAGCGAATCTCGTCGTGCGGAAACAAGGGTTTCAAAGTCGGAGTGACATTCCACAGATGAACTTTGTCGCTCCACCGTCAGTGATGACATTGCTGAATACAAGTGGTGTCAAAGATTCCGCCATGGGCATACAGAGAGTGCCTATCTTACCCTACGATGAAGTCGATCTTTCACCTTATCAAGTGAAAGCACTGAAAGCGACCCATTATCCTACAGTTGGCGATGCCGTCAATTTTATTATTGATGATGGTCAGTCGACCGTTTTAATTGCTTCAGATACAGCGGTTTATAAGGACGAGGTCTGGGCGCATTTGGAAAATGTAACGTTAGATCAACTCATTATAGAATGCACGGTTGGCACAAACACTTCCTTTAAGGCGGGGCAGGAGCGGCATTTAAGCATCGATGGTGTCCAATATATGATTGAGAAAATGAGAGAAATGAATGTTGTTACGGATGAGACACAGCTTTGTGCAACCCACTTTACCCATCAACATTGCCCGTCCCATGAAGAGCTTAGTCAAGTCTTATCGAAATTGGGCGTCGAGTGTGCCTACGATGGATTCATATTAACCGTCTGATCAGCTAAATCTTTTTTTAAAAGGAGGGACACGATGAGTACAGTGACATCATCAAAAGAGAAAACAGGATTGAACCCAAAAAAACAAACGCGCCCGCTAGCGACTTTGCGGAAAGTTGCTAGAAATTGGGAGTTGTACCTGTTTCTTTTGCCAACACTCGTCTATTTTCTAATCTTTAAATATTATCCGATGTATGGCTTACAAATTGCGTTTAAAGACTTTATGGCGGTTCATGGGATTTTAGGCAGTCCGTGGGTTGGCTTTGAACATTTCATTCGTTTTTTTGAGTCTTATCAATTTTGGAATCTCTTAGGGAACTCTTTGCTCATCAACTTTTACCAATTGATTTTTGCGTTTCCGATTCCGATTATATTTGCTTTAATGCTGAATCAAGTGACGAGAACACGCTTTAAAAAAGTTGTGCAAACGGTCACCTACGCACCGCACTTTATTTCGGTCGTCGTGTTGGTGGGCATGCTTTTTATTTTCCTCTCTCCGTCCAACGGGTTTGTGAATAATATCATTCAGTTGTTCGGTGGCGAACCGATTTATTTTATGGGGAGCGAAGCGTGGTTTAAGCCGGTGTTTGTCGGGTCACAAATATGGCAGACAACAGGATGGAGTGCCATCATTTACTTGGCTGCGTTGACTTCTGTCGACCCACAGTTACATGAAGCGGCCATCGTTGACGGGGCTACGAAACTTCAAAGAGTGTTTCATATCGACATCCCGGGAATTCTTCCAGTCATTATGATTATGTTGATTTTGGAGATTGGAAATTTCGTTACACTTGGCTACCAAAAGGTCCTCCTAATGCAAAACGAATTGAACATTGCGTCTTCTGAAGTGATTCAAACGTATGTGTATAAATCAGGTTTGTTGAATTCGCAATTCAGTTACGCTGCTGCGATAGGCCTGTTTGAGAATGTAATCAACTTTATTCTGCTGATCATGATGAATCAAATGGCAAAGAAATTTAAACAACAAAGCTTGTTTTAAGGTGGTGAAAAGCGTGTCAAAAATTGCAAGATCAAGAAGCGACAAATTGTTTGATGCGATAAATTATACCCTGCTAACGCTCATTTTGCTCGTCGTGATCTATCCATTATATTTAATCGTCATTTCATCGGTGAGTGATCCTACGGCAGTGAATGCTGGAAAGGTACTTTTCTGGCCAGCAGGCTTCACGTTAAAAGGGTATGAAATCTTACTAGACAATAGTGAGGTGTGGAGAGGCTATCTAAATACCCTGCTTTATGTTGTGCTGTCGCTCATTTTGAATGTCTCCTTAGTCATTACAGCTGGGTATGCATTATCACGTAAAGATTTAATAGGTCGTAACTTCTTCATGTTTTTAATCGTATTTACGATGTTTTTCAGTGGCGGACTCATCCCATCTTACTTACTTGTGCAGCAACTGGACATGATTAATACGATTTGGGCGGTCGTTATCCCTTCAGCCGTATCTGCGTTTCATTTGATTGTCGCCAAAACATTTTTTCAGACGACGATTCCGAACGAGCTGCTTGAAGCGGCAAAAGTGGACGGCTGCTCGACGACAAAGTTTTTCTTTAAAATTGTCATCCCATTATCTGTCCCGATCATCGCAGTCATGGCGCTGTTCAGTGCAGTGAATGAATGGAATTCCTTTTTTCCAGCGTTAATTTATTTGCAAGACCAAGAATTGTATCCACTACAGTTGATTCTCCGCAGTATATTAGTGGCAAGTCAGGACGCTGCTGCGGTGACGGGTGATGCGATCGACCCTGAACTTATTGCCGAACAGCAACAGTATAAAGAATTAATTAAATATTCGTTAATTATTGTTTCGAGTGTTCCTATTTTAGTGCTTTATCCATTCGTCCAACGCTATTTTGTCAAAGGCGTTATGATCGGCTCGATTAAAGGATGAGTCATTTTAATAAACTAGGAGGTCCTTCACATGAAAAGCTATAAAGGGATTGTGTCAGCGTCAGTTCTCACCTTTTCACTTGTATTGTCTGGTTGTTCTTCCAGCAATCCTGAAGAATCTGGTGCAGAGGCAGTAAGCAGCAATTTTAATGAATCAGGTCTCCCGATCGTTGAAGAAGACATTACTTTGGAAATTGCCGGAAAATACGATGCGCGTACCGGTTCGGATTGGAATGAATTAGAAACGTTTAAAGAAATAAATGAAGGTACGAATGTTAACATTGATTGGAAATTATCGCCTGGTTCGGATTGGACACAAAAACGAAATTTAATGATTGCGAGTGGCGACTTGCCCGATGTCATTTTAAAGCTGAGCCCGTCAGATGTTGTCATGGGTGGTTCACAAGGGATCTTTATTCCGCTCGAAGATATGATCGACAAGTATGCGCCAAATTTGACAGCTTTCCTCGATGAAAACCCGGAAGTGAGGGACGCGATTACAGCGCCGGATGGGCATATTTATTCACTGCCGATGGCAAATATGTCGAAGTTTAAACGATCTAGCGGAAACACGTTGTGGATCAATGAAAAATGGTTAGAAAAAATCGGGATGGACATGCCGGAAACGACGGATGAGTTTTATGAAGCGCTTCAGGCGTTTAAAGAGCAGGATATGAATGGAAACGGTGACCCGAATGATGAAATTCCCCTATCAGGGATTTACGGTGACAGTTTGCATGGGTTTAACTTCTTGTTTGGCTCCTTTGGGACGATTGATGAAACATTCCTCGTCAAAGGTGACAAAGTTGAATTTGTTCGCACTTCACCTGAGTACAAGGAAGTGATAAAGTATTTAAGCTCGTTGTATCAGAACGGTTTGCTTGATCAAGAAACGTTTACCTTAGAAGGTTCAGCATTCTTATCTAAGCTTGCTGCAGGTGACAAAGCAAATGTCGGCGCCTTTTTCGGTTGGAGCCCTGACCAAATTACTAACCCTGATTATAAGTGGGATTACAAATCACCTATTCATGCGTTAAAAGGGCCAGAGGGACATCAAGTGAGAGGGTATTTAAATCCACAATTGGATCAAGCGACCTTTGCAATTACGAAAGGAAACCAACATCCAGAAGCAACCATTCGCTGGGTGGACAGGGCGTATGATCCGGACATGTCGTTTAAACTTCGTCAAGGACCAAACCGTGTCGAAAAACTCGACAATGGAAAATACGGGATTGTTGATCCGCCTGAAGGTTTTACAGCCGGGGAATGGCGTGTGAAAGAAACGCCTTATAATAGTTTTGTTTATGGGTTTTCACAGAAAATGAGAGAGCAGATGGATTTGTCTAACTTAAAGCCAGGTGTACTTGATCCGGATAAAGATGAGTGGTTTGATTTGCAAGAGCCGAAGCTGAAGAATTGGATCTATCCGCAAATCTTATTTACGAAGCAGCAATACGACGATATTACAAGGTATCAGACGGACATTATGGCATATACGGATGAAATGGCCGCTAAATGGATCACTGGCACGGCAGATGTAGAAGCGGATTGGGAAAAATATGTGGAAAACCTGAAGAAGATGGGATTAGACGATTTCACACAAATCTATCAGGATGGATATGATACTTACCAAGAAAATACACAATAAGCAATAGCTGTTTGTAAAGAGGTATTCCAAGAACAGATTTGCTGCACTCCTCTAGTATGATTGCTAGAGGAGACGTTTTTAATGATGATATAATAATGGAAGGGAATTTTTCAGGTGGTGAACATATGGTTACGATTTTGGATGTGGCTCGGCATAGTAATGTTTCGAAAAGTACAGTATCCCTCGTCATCAACAATAGTGATGCTGTCAAAGATGAAACAAGAATAAAAGTATTGGAATCAATAAAAGCGCTTGGATATGTCCCCAACATGGCTGCACGTGAACTGCAAACGAAGGTGAAGAACATCTTAGGTATGGTGTTTTTAGTGAATGAGTCTGCGCAAAAAGCCCATTCTTTTAACTCCGTGACAGAAACGCTATTTTACGATACGTTTACAGGCATTTCTTCGTTTTTAAAGGACACGGATTATGGCTTATTAAATGAACGTTTTTCCACTTCCCAGGATCAAGAAGCAATGCCTTCATTGATTAAAAATAACCGTGTGGACGGTGTCTTTATCATAGGGGGGTTGTTTTCGGGTGACTTTATTCAACATATTCAACAAAGGAAAATCCCGGCCGTACTCGTTGGCAGACATTCTTCAGAAATAGATTCGGTTGCTCCTGATGTGACTCATGCCATTGACCAGGGGACGAAATATCTTTTGTCGTGTGGACATCAACATATTGCTTTTATCAATGGCCCGAAATCCATGGAAGTTGCGAAAAAGAAAGTACAGAGTTTTACACATGCGATGACGGCGGCAGGGAAGGAAAATCTGGCTGAGACGGTTGTTTTTACCGATTATACAGGAACAGCAGGCTACGATGCGATGAAAGAGATTTGGGAAAGCGGGACGCGGCCAGATGCAGTATTGGCTGCAAGTGACGGCATTGCAGTCGGTGCGATGCGTTACTTATATGATATAAAAGTACGTATTCCAGAGGATATTTCAGTCATGAGTTATGAGCAATCCATTATTTCAGAACATGCTATCCCGGCCTTAACAACAATGGATATTAATAAGGAGCGTATGGGGGAGGAAGCGAGCAGACTCTTATTAAATCGAATTAAGTATCCTGATCGTCCGATCGTCTCTCATACCGTTGAAACCTCTCTCGTCATTAGAGATTCAGTCAAGGTACAAAAAAGATATCATTCTTAACTGTTTACGAACGGTCAGCCTAAAACAGAAGACTTAAACAATATTTGTGAAGGTATAGACTCTATGAATTCGAGGATATATCTTCTTTTTTATCATAAATAGGCAAGAAGCCACCCACTTCAAAGCATGTGAAGGGCGTATCCCAATGAGTAAGTAGGAGATGAAATGCCTTCAGACATGGGAAAGGATTCATTTAAAATCATTTTAATCATTTAATATTGACAATTATGAGAAAAATCAAATATATTAATTGGAGTATTTCCCTTTTATTTGTTCCTTTCAGGCGGTTGTGTCCAAATGCCAGAAGATAGCAGTTTCTTGTATGTGACATTCATTCATGATGAGGTGATAAAAGCTGAAAAAATAATGTTAAATGCTTCGTGCTAAGGGTGAAGGAGAGCGATTAAATATATGCGGGGGTGCTTTTATGATAAAGAACGCTGCAATTGCGTCACTATTCATCATACTTTTCATTGTGTCAGCATGTGGTAATAATGAAGCTGCGGTAAATCAAACGGTTGGTACTGAAGAAGCACTGCAAAATTTGAACGAATCTGGTTTTCCAATTGTGAATGAGGAAATTCAGCTGGACGTATTTGTTGGTAAAAACGCATCGTATAAAACGAGTTTAGAAGATGTAAAAGCGTTTGCGAAATATGAGGAAATGACCAATGTTGATATTCAATGGGACGAAATCGCAGTGGATGTCCTTGCAGAAAAAAGAAATCTAGCACTCGGCGGTGGACAACTACCAGATGCATTTTATGCGGCAGGGATTAGCAGTTTAGATTTATTAAAGTATGGTCAGCAAGGAACTTTTATTAAATTAAATGATCTAATTGATGAATATGCCCCCAATCTAAAAAAGCTAATGGATGAAGATCCGCAAATCGAAAAGTCGATCATGTCGGCTGATGGCAATATTTACGGGTTTCCGCGCATATTAGACCCGGATTTCCTCTCACTCCGTCTTAATCCGATGCTCTTCCATAATAAAGATTGGCTCGATGAATTAGGCATGGATGTGCCAGAAACAACCGATGAGTATTATGAGTATTTGAAAGGTATCAAGGAAAATGATGTGAACCAAAATGGGGACAGTAATGACGAAATTCCCTATGGAGGAACAAGTATTGTATTGTTGGTCAATTGGTTAAAGGGTTCATATGGTATAGGGAATAAAGGAGATTTAACTTTTGATCTCGATCCTGAGACAGACGAAATGAGGTTTATCCCGGTCCAAGATGGCTACAAAGAGTTATTACAATATGTGCACAAGCTATATAGTGAAGAGCTGATCGCTCAAGACATTTTTTCAATTGAATGGAATACGTACCTGGCAAATGCAATTGACGGAAAATATGGAAGTACGGTGTTTTATAGCCCTGACGAACTGCTAGGAGAAACAGGGGAAAGCTTTGTAAATGGCTTGCCGTTAATTGGTCCAGATGGCGATCAAGAGCTTGCAACGAGCGCTCATCCTGTTTTCAACTTAGGTACGTTTACGATTACGAGTGAAAATGAAAACCCTGAGGCGACGGTTCGCTGGATTGACCATTTTTATAGTGATGAAGGTGCGAAGCTGATTTATTTGGGAGTTGAAGGTGAATCGTATGAGGAAACAGAAGAAGGAGACTATGAATTTTTAGATCATATCGTAAACGATCCAGAGCTGACTAAAGAACAAGTGTTAGCGAAATATGCTGGCTATTTAAATATGGGAGCACCACCGAGCATTCTTAAGCAAGATTTTTTTAAGGGTTCTGAATCGTCAGAAATGTCATTGAAGGCTGCAGAACAATTGAAGCCGTATGTCACAGAGGATACGTGGCCGCCATTTCAATATACCGAGGAAGAAAGTAGAATAATCTCTACTGTTGGAAATGATATCGATAAGTATGTTGGCGAAATGAGAGATAAATTCATCATTGGAGAAGTTTCTTTTGACGTGTGGGATGAATATGTTGAAACAATAGAAAAAATGGGCTTGAGTGAATATATTGAGGTTAGAAAAAGTGCACTTGAAAGGATTGAAGGGTAAGAATGGTTAGAGTAAGCACGTGACAACAACTAAGCCACTAATAAGCACTTAGCCGTGTCTGGTCTATTGGATGTTCAATACCGCGATACGTGTTAAAAATAAGTGCCTGTGTGACCGCAATATATTGAATGCGGTCATACAGGGCTTTTCTTTTTATGTTATTCTAAATGGGTTAACGCATTAATGCATTTAATTCGTTGTTTTACATTGAAGGAGAGGAGCGGATGGTGGATGAGTCCTACGTTATCGCGTAAAAAATACTTCTTGACGGTTATGAATGAACTGCACTGCCATAAAGTGGAACATGGCAGTATCGAACAGGAGTTGCAGTTCCTTCTTTTAGCCCTTGCTGGCGCTGTACGAGACAAGCAACCTCTCGAAGATGATCTTGTGCGACGAATAAACATAGTTTTTGCGCAGTATCAAGCGATACGCTTGAAGGTGAGTATGCCAAATGAAAATGTATCTAAAGACTCACGGCCTACTCTCCTTCATGCAGAATTCGTTGATGGTGCAGAATCATTAAAACGTATGTACATGGAAGCCATCATCAGTTTGCTTGAGGCGATGGAAGGCTCTAGTCTGCAATTGCAGATGTGTACGCAGTGTCAGCATTGGTTTATTCCATATCAGCGGGCGCAAGTGACCAAGTTTTGTAGTGCAAAATGTCGCAATCGTTATCATTATTTACAGCGGAAGCTTGGTTAGAGCAATATTTATAATCCAAAGTAATTTTAAGGTACAAAAAAGAGGAGACTGAACAATGATCACGTTAAAATCAAAACGAGAAATCGACAAGATGCATGAGGCGGGCAAACTGTTGGCTGCCTGTCATCAAAGCATTGCAAAAATCATTGAACCTGGCATGACAACAGAGGAAATTGATCAGTTTGTTGAGCAATTTTTAATAAAGCATGGTGCCACTGCTGAGCAAAAAGGTTTTAAAGGTTATCAATACGCTACGTGTACGTCCGTGAACGATGAAATCTGCCATGGTTTTCCCCGCAAAAAAGCGTTAAAAAATGGAGATATCGTCACGGTTGATTTTGTCGTTAATTTAGGCGGTGGTTTAGCTGATTCGGCGTGGACGTATGCAGTAGGTGAGGTACCGGCTGAAACGAAGGAACTATTAGAAGTAACGAAAGAATGCCTTGACCGCGGTGTCGAACAGGTGAAAATCGGCAATCGAACCGGTGATATCGGGCATGCCATTCAATCATATGCAGAATCGAAAGGCTTTTCCGTTGTACGTGATTTTACTGGGCACGGCATCGGGCCAACTTTGCATGAAGAACCACAAATTCTTCATTACGGATCACCTGGAAAGGGGCTTCGTTTGAAAGAAGGAATGGTCATTACGGTCGAACCGATGATTAACGCCGGAACGTGGCAGAGCAAAATGGATGGAAACGGATGGACCGCACGTACCGTCGATGGCAAGTTATCCGCCCAATATGAGCATACGATTGCCGTCACGAAGGAAGGGCCATTGGTTTTAACAGCACAAAATGATCAATAACCGTTCCCTTTTTCCAGAAAGGTTTCAAAAAGGAGAAATAAAGTGAAGCAAAATAAATATGATGATGGTGCTTTTTTACGGCCTATGAAAAAATGCCCCGATCAGTTCACGGTCTTGATGGTGCAGGAGAATGGCATATGTTCAAAACGCTCTTACCTCATTTTCGTCATCGGCGAGTCCTCGATTTAGGTTGTGGATTTGGATGGCATTGTCGGTATGCTAACGAACAACAAGCGAAGTCTGTCGTTGGGGTGGACCTATCCGAAAAAATGCTGGCGAAAGCACATGCTTTGACCGATGATCAATCGATTCGCTATGTACACTAGCCCATTGAAGAGATTGATTTCCCCGCCCAATCTTTTGATGTTGTCATGAGTTCGCTCGCTCTCCATTATGTAAAAGACTTTGAGCGTCTTTGCCAAAAGGTATATGATTGCTTAACACCTCGTGGTCAATTTGTCTTTTCTGTCGAGCATCCAATGTTTACTTGCCGTGAAGAGCAAGATTGGTATGTGGATGATCAGGGAAATCGACGCCATTGGCCTGTAGACCACTATCAAGATGAGGGCATCCGTGAAACGACGTTTTTGACAGAACAAGTTGTAAAGTATCATCGTACACTGATGACGTATATCAACACAGTGATTTTGTCAGGATTTACCGTTTGCGCTGTGAAAGAATCTCTCCCTACTGAAGAAATGGTAAATAAGTACCCAGAGATGAACGATGAATATCGACGCCCTATGTTTTTAATGATTTCTGCAGAAAACGAACGTTTTCTGATCGCTAATCACTACTAGAACAGTTCAAAATAGGAACTGGTCGGTTGTTTTAGTCAATCACTTTCGGTAAGCTTGAACCAAGACGTCACATAGAAGGTGAGTTAATCGTTCATGGATAAGATAAAAAAGCCATTTGATGGGCAAGTCATTTTACCGGCGATTCGTTCGATGAAAGATTTTGATAAAATGCTTAAATTCCCCGTACGCTATGGCGTATTTCTCGATATGCATATCAGCATGCTGCCGAGCGTTTTTGATTATGCACGAAAACACGATCGATGCATGTTTTTACATATTGATCTTATTCAAGGGCTGGCCAGTGATGAGTTTGGCTCGGAGTACATTTGTCAGAAAATCAAGCCTTACGGTGCAATGTCAACGAAAAGCACAGTGATCAAAAAGGTGCGCCAGCTTGGGGGCGTAGCGACGCAGAGAACATTTATTATTGATTCCAACGCAATGGAGCGCAGTATTCAGCTGATAAAGAAAACAGACCCTAATTATGTCGAGGTGCTGCCAGGGGTTGTTCCTAAAGTGATTACGCGCATCGCGAAAGAAACTGGTAAGCCCGTCATTGCTGGCGGCTTAATTGAATCGATACACGAAGTAGAACAGGCCATTGACGCCGGGGCTTCATGTGTGACGACGTCTGATGTGGCGCTTTGGAAGCATTTTCTCACGTAACCAACGAAGGCCGCACCGTTGAAGTTGACAGCGATTTCAATGAACGGTATATTTGTGAATAAGTTCATGACCGTGGAGAGATGAAGAGACCCGCTTTTGCAACCCGTCCATTTTGATGAGGTTTGTATAAATGGGTCTTTTTTTCGCTTTACATTTATTCTTTATCTTACATATTTAACCTTGAGGAGGATTTTAAAATGGAAACTTATATCATGGCCCTTGATCAAGGGACGACAAGTACAAGAGCCATTTTATTTAACAAAAAGGGAGAAATCGTGCAATCGGCTCAGAAAGAGTTTACACAATATTATCCCCATCCAGGATGGGTTGAACATAATGCAAATGAAATTTGGGGGTCGATTCTAGCAGTGATCGCAACGGTGTTTGCCGAATCAGGGATTCAACCAGCTCAAATTCAAGGAATTGGCATTACGAATCAAAGAGAAACCGCGGTCATCTGGGATAAAAATACAGGAGAGCCGATTTATCATGCGGTTGTTTGGCAATCTCGGCAAACGAGCGATATCTGTGAGGAATTAACACAAGCTGGTTATGCTGAGCTTGTGAAAAATAAGACAGGTTTATTAATAGATCCTTATTTTGCGGGAACGAAAGTAAAATGGATTTTAGACAATGTCGAAGGCGCCAGAGAGCGAGCTGAACGTGGCGAGCTGTTATTCGGTACAATTGATACGTGGCTGATTTGGAAGCTTTCAGGTGGTCAGGCACATGTGACGGATTATTCGAATGCTTCGCGAACGTTGATGTATAATATATATGAACTGGACTGGGACGATGAGCTTTTGGAAATGCTAGACGTACCAAAAGAAATGCTTCCAGAGGTGAAGCCCTCTTCGACTATTTATGCAAACACGATTGACTATCATTTCTTCGGGCAGGAGGTACCGATTGCTGGTGTAGCAGGTGACCAGCAAGCGGCGCTTTTTGGACAAGCCTGCTTTCAAAAGGGTATGGCGAAGAATACGTACGGCACAGGGTGTTTTATGTTAATGAATACAGGGGAAATACCTGTAAAGTCAGAGCAAGGTCTGTTAACGACGATCGCTTGGGGTGTGGACGGCAAAGTGACGTATGCACTAGAAGGCAGTATTTTTGTCGCTGGCTCCGCCGTACAATGGCTGAGAGATGGTTTGCGTATGGTAAAAAAGGCTGCGGATACAGAAAGTTATGCAGCAAGAGTTTCTTCGACTGAGGGTGTTTATGTTGTTCCAGCATTTGTCGGGTTAGGTACGCCATATTGGGATAGTGATGCGCGAGGTGCTATTTTTGGACTGACGCGCGGCACGGAAAAAGAGCATTTTATCCGGGCGACGTTAGAGTCTCTCGCCTATAGGACGAAAGATGTTATTGAGGTGATGAAGGAAGAGTCTGGTATTACAGTTCAAACCTTACGTGTCGATGGTGGTGCTGTAAAAAATAATTTCTTAATGAAGTTTCAAAGCGATATTTTAGGCATCCCCGTTGAGCGACCTGTTGTGAATGAAACAACGGCTCTTGGGGCAGCCTACTTAGCTGGGCTTGCAACCGGTTATTGGAAGAGTTCAGAAGACATTTCTCAAATGCAGGAAATTGAGCAGACGTTTACAGCCGATATGGACATAGAGCACAGGGAGCAGTTATATCAAGGCTGGAAAAAGGCTGTTGAAGCGACCCGCGTATTTAAATAACAGAGGGGGCTTTTTCCTCTCTGAATTGCTGATGAGTAACGCTCATTCGTTGTCTCTTCCTGCACAGAGGGTGGCATCTTAGTGACATAATGGAGGGAATATCAATTGACGATTGCTTTGGCAACATTGGTCGTCCTTATTTTAGTCAATGGTTTTTTTGCGGCTTCCGAAATCGCACTCGTTTCTTTGAATGACAATAAAGTCAAGCGAATGGCCCATAGTGGGGATCGTAAAGCGCAAAAACTCTATGATCTCATTTCTAAGCCTAGTCGTTTCCTGTCGACCATTCAAATAGGCATTACACTGGCTGGCTTTTTAGCAAGTGCGTTTGCAGCGGATTTCTTTGCTGGACCAATGGCGCAAGCGTTATATCATCTCGGTGTGCCTTTATCGCAATCATTTCTTGAAACGTTTTCCCTTATTGTGATTACAATCATCCTCTCGTATTTTACATTAGTATTTGGTGAGCTGGTGCCTAAGCAGCTGGCTTTACATAAAGCAGAAGCGATTTCAAATGTGGCTGTCATGCCATTAACATTTCTCTTTAAGTTGTGTCTGCCTATCGTGAAGTTTCTTTCCTTTTCAACGAACACGGTGTTGAAATTGCTAGGGGTCGACCCCAATGCTCAGCCAGAAGAAGCCACAGAAGAGGAAATCCGCTTGCTTGTTGATGATGGCGGTGACAAAGGAACGATTCAAAAAGCTGAGAAACTCATGATTCATAATATCTTTGAGTTTAATGATAAGGACGTATCTGATGTCATAACACACCGGACCGACATGTCCGCGTTGCCTGTAGATGCAACGCTTCAGGAAACCATCCGTTTAGTAAATTCTAAAAGATTCACACGTTTTCCTGTCTATGAAGAAGACTTGGACAATATTGTTGGAATTCTGCATGCAAAGGATTTAATTCATTTCTTGGAACACCCTAACGGCGAAGCATTTCAGCTTAGAGATCTTATCAGAAAGCCGAATTTTGTTCTAGAAACACAAAGATTAGATTTGTTATTTAGAGAAATGCAGAAAAAGAATATTCATATTGCGATCGTTATTGACGAATATGGCGGAACTGAAGGTCTGGTAACGATTGAAGATGTCATTGAAGAAATTGTCGGGGATATCTTTAGTGAACATGCCGAACAACATGGGATGGAGGAGCATATTGAACAAGTCACACAAAACCAGTTCACTATTCCTGGCACGAGCAATCTATTCGATGTAGAAGAAGCGCTCGGCATACACATGCCTGTCGAGCACTTTGATACGTTAAGCGGTTTTTTAATAGATCAGCTCGGCTATTTCCCAGGGAATGATGAGCAGCCTGTTGTAGAGTATAGAGGTGTTCATTTCGAAGTCAAAAACATTGCCGAAAAGAGGATTGAGCACGTGATAGCGACAATAAATAGTGAGCGTGAAGCGGTTGATGAACAATAATTCTTTATGATAATCATTTTTAACATAGCGGTTACAAGGCATTTGACCTTGTGACCGTTTTTCTGGTGTGCTGCTCTAATGAAAGACATGTAGAGATATACCTTCAAAGCCGAAAAAGTATAAAAATTTTGGCAGTATAAAGGAGGTGATCTCCTTCCAAATACCGAATGATTTGTACATAATTGACAAGTTAGAAAGCTCAATGTATAATTCAACAAAATCAAATTAATTTATTATGTTATTCGTATGCATATTTTACACCTTATGAGAATTCATTTGAATAATAAAAAGCTACCTAACTTTGAAGACGCTTTCAAAAAATGGTGCATCTTACACACAACTTGCGAATAAATCTATGTTGAAGGGTGAGTGCTAAAACTATCCTGTTAAACACCGATTGAATTCAGAATATACCAACAAAACAGACGGTTTTATCAGCTCAGTTTGTAATTCAAAAGGAGTTTCTGTCACGGTTGGATTATGAAAACAAGATGGTTTTTGATAGCCAGAGGGGGATTGTATTGAAAAACTTTTTAATATTTAGTGTGTTCTTTTGGTTCGCAATTGCATTATCAGCCTGTGGGAATTCGGCGACTACAGAGTTCACAGGACCAACCGAAAAAGAGTTAGAAAATTTGAATGAATCTAACTTTCCGATTGTTAAGGAACAGATAACCCTTGATTTTTTTGCCGGACAAGCACCTGCGACAAATCCAGATTGGAATGACGTTTTAATTTTCAATGAATATGAGGAAATGACTAATATTGATATCAATTGGAAGATGGTACCCCACGAAACACTGTCCGAACAAAGGAATCTCGCTTTTGGTAGTGGAAACTTGCCCGATGCTTTTCATAGTACAGGCATTGGCACAGCTGACTTAATGAAATACGGTGAGCAGGGGATGTTAATTCCCCTGAATGATCTCATCGATGAATACGCTCCTAATTTTAAAAAAATTATGAAAGATAATCCTGATATAGAAAAATCCGTAACGATGCCGGATGGGAATATCTACTCTCTTCCGTTAATTGGTGAACCGGACTTTTTATCGTACCGAATGGGACCAAAGCCTTTTATTAATAAAGTATGGCTTGACGAATTGAGCATGGACATGCCGGAGACAACCGAAGAGTATTATCAATATTTAAAAGCCGTTAAAGAACAATCGCCTAGCAATGGCGCTGTCGAAGAAGTACCATTCGGTGGTCCGTTTGTTGGGACCCTATACCAATATCTCTTAGGATCATTTGGACTACAAAACAAAGGCTCTGCCGGAGGGTTAATCGATGTCGATCCAGATTCTGGCGACTATCGCTTCTATCCGATTTCAGAGCAATACAAAGAACTGTTAGTCTACATGAATAAGCTATTTAGTGAAGGGCTGATTGAGAAAAATATTTTCACGATTGATCACCATCAATATGTAGCCAATTATACAGAAGGTAAATATGGCAGTGTAGTATGGTACAGCCCGACAAAAGTTACCGGGGAAGAAGTTGGTAGTCAATACGTAGGGATGCCAGCGTTAGAAGGACCATTTGGAGATAAACAATGGACGACACTATCTGATCCAGTGTTAATTCCAGGGGCTTTTGCGATCACAAGTGAAAATAAGCACCCTGCGGCAACGATGAGATGGATCGACTATTTTTACGGGGAAGAAGGGCTTGAGTTTTTCTTCATGGGTATTGAAGGAGAAACGTACGAAGAAGATGAAGAAGGCAACCTCGTGTACAAAGATCATATTTTAAACAGTGAAGACGATCTATCTCTTACCGAGGAACTTAAAAAGTATTTTTCGTTCCCGGGCGGTGGTTTCCCATCTATGACGACGCAAAGGTTCTTCCAAGGTGCTGAAAGTTCGCCTGAATCCATAGCGGCTGCAGAAACACTTGAACCTTATTTAATTGATGACCGCTGGATTAGAATGCCACATACAAAAGAAGAAAGTGATCAGCTGCGCGGCTTTGGAACAGATATCGAAAAGTACGTTTCTGAAATGCGAGAGAAATTTATTTCAGGAGCCGAGCCAATGTCAAATTGGGATACCTATGTGAACGAGATTGAAAACATGGGATTGGAAGACTATATGGAGGTGAAAACGACGGCGATTGAAAGACAGTTTGCGGAATGATCTTTTCAAATGAATTTTAACCAGTCAAAAAATACACGAGTGATGTTCGTCCTATCTTATAAAATCCTAAGTTTGGTTTGTTCAGTGAAACGTTTGGACAATTAGTGAGTATGAAATTTCTGGCTAGGGGGATCAATTTGAATAACAAAAAAAATTTCGTTGTATTCTCATTATTTTTAATTATCTTTACAACGGCATGTGGAAATTCGGCAAATACGGAATTTACAGGGCCAAGTGAAGAAGAATTAGCTAACTTGAATGAATCGGGCTTCCCAATCGTTAAAGAGCAAATTTCACTTGACTTTTTTGCCGGACAAGCACCAGCGACAAACCCAGACTGGAATGACGTATTAATTTTCAATGAATATGAGGAAATGACCAATATTGATATCAATTGGAAGATGGTACCTCGTGAAACACTATCTGAACAAAGGAATCTCGCTTTCGGTAGTGGCAACTTGCCTGATGCCTTCCATAGTGCAGGCATTGGCACAGCTGACTTAATGAAATACGGTGAGCAGGGGATGTTAATTCCCCTAAATGATCTAATTGATCAATACGCGCCGAATTTTAAAGCAATTTTGGAAGAGAACCCTGACATTGAAAAATCTGTCACGATGCCGGATGGAAACATTTACTCTTTTCCTCTGATTGGTGAACCCGACTTTTTATCGTATCGAATGGGTCCGAAGCCGTTTATCAATAAAGAATGGCTCGATGAATTAGGTATGGATATGCCAGAAACGACAGAAGAATATTATCAATATTTGAAAGCCGTTAAGGAAGGTGGACCAAGCAATGGGGCGGTTGAAGAAGTGCCATTTGGAGGGCCGTCCATTGGGACTTTATATCAATACCTCTTAGGGTCATTCGGGCTACAAAACAAAGGCTCTTCCGGTGGATTGATTGATATTGATCCAGATTCAGGTGACTATCGTTTCTACCCGATTTCAGAACAATATAAAGAACTATTGGCTTACATGAACAAGCTGTTTAGTGAAGGGCTCATTGAGAAAAACATTTTTACGATTGATCATCATCAGTATATCGCCAATTATGCTGCAGGTAGATATGGAAGCATTGTGTGGTATAGTCCTACGCAAATCATGGGCGAAGAAATTGGCAGTCAATACGTAGGAATGCCAGCACTTGAAGGACCTTATGGAGACAAAACATGGACGACATTATATGATCCAGTATTGATTACAGGTGCTTTTGCGATTACAAGTGAAAATGAGCATCCAGCATCAACGATGAGATGGATTGATTATTTCTACAGCGATGAAGGACTTGAATTTTTCTTCATGGGTATCAAAGGAAAAACATACGAAGAAGATGAGGAAGGCAACCTTGTCTATATGGATCACATATTGAATAGTAAAGAGGGACTTTCTTTTGAAGAAGAACTTAAAAAGTATCTCACTTTTCCTGGTGGAGGGTTCCCATCTATGACGACGCAAAGGTTTTTCCAAGCTGCTGAAAGTTCTCCGGAATCCATAGCGGCTGCAGAAACACTTGAACCTTATTTAATTGAAGAGCCATGGGTTGGTATGCCACATACAAAAGAAGAAAGTGATCAGCTGCGCGGCTTTGGAACAGATATAGAAAAGTACGTTTCTGAAATGCGAGAGAAATTTATTTCAGGTGCCGAGCCAATGTCAAATTGGGATACCTATGTGAACGAAATTCAAAACATGGGCTTGGAAGACTATATGGAAATTAAAACGACGGCGATTGAAAGACAGTTTGCGGAATAAGTTCACAACAAGGAGAAGTGACAATGAATGTTAGATTTGCAGCCAGGTGCATAAGAGAAAATAGTAGGTTTAATAAAGGAATGAGTATCATGGCTGCAAATTTATTCATGATCTTCTTAAATTTTCTAGCTTCAACAAGGGGGATAATGGGTTGAGGTATTCGAAGCTATTCACTGTAGTGGTCATTTTTGCACTACTTACAGCTTGTAGTGGGGGAGGGCAACAGACTTTTACCGGTCCGACTGATCAAGAGCTGGATAATTTAAATGAGTCAGGCATGCCAATCGTAAATGAGGAAATTACATTAAACTTTTTTGCCGGGCAAGCGCCAGCAACAAACCCAGATTGGAATGATGTATTGATTTTTAATGAGTATGAAGAACGTTCAAATATCAATATTGAGTGGAGAATGGTCCCATCTGATTCAATCGCTGAACAGCGTAATTTAGCTTTTGGCAGTGGGTCATTGCCTGATGCATTCCATAGTTCAGGAATTGGCTTGTCAGACATCTCAAAGTATGGAGAACAAGGCGTACTAATCCCATTAAACGATTTAATTGATGAATATGCGCCGAATTTTAAAAAGATTTTGGATGATTATCCTGTGATTAAAGATGCCATCACGATGCCGGACGGCAATATTTACTCATTTCCGCTCATTAGTGATCCTGACTTTGCCTCTCACCGTATTCAAGCGCGACCGTTTATCAATAAAGTATGGCTTGATGAATTAGGGATGGAAATGCCTGAAACAACTGAGGAATTTTATCAATACTTGACAGCGGTCAAATCTGATTTGGGAGAGATTCCATTTGGTGGACCTTACATTAATACTCTTACACAATATTTATTAGGCTCGTTTGGCTTGGCAAATCGAGGTGGGTCTAATTCTTATATCGATGAAGATCCAGAAACGGGCGAGGTTCGTTTTTACCCTGTTTCCGAAGAGTATAAAGAAATGCTTGAGTATGTACACAAGCTCTATGACGAGAGGTTAATTGAACAGAATATTTTTTCGATTGACCATTATCAGTTTATGACGAATCTCGGTGAAGGGATGTATGGTAGCGTTGTCTGGTTTGCACCGGAGGAAGTTGCTTCAAAGGAAAAAGGGAAAAACTATGTTGGGATGCCTACTTTGGAAGGGCCGGATGGTGACAAGTTGCTCACAAAAGTAGGGGACCCCGTGCTGAATGCTGGTGCATTTGTAATCACAAATGCAAATGAACACCCAGCTTCAACGGTCAGATGGATCGATTATTTCTATGGGCAGGAAGGCATGAAGTTATTTTTTATGGGTGTAGAGGGTAAAACATTTGAAAAAGCAGAGGACGGCAGTCTCAAATTTATGGATCATATCATTAACAGTAAAGAAGGATTGCCTTTTGAAGAAGAAGCGAAAAAATATCTCACATTCCCTGGCGGTGGCTTTCCATCCATGGTGAATAAAGATTTTTTCCAAGGTGTAGCCAATGCACCACAATCCCTTGAAGCTTCAGAAAAGCTGGAGCCCGATATGATTCCTGATGATCAAATTTGGCCAACTTTAACACATACGAAAGATGAGATTGATCAGTTGCAAGGGTTTGGCACAGATATTGAAAAGTATGTTGGCGAAATGAGAGATAAATTCATCTCTGGAGATGAACCCTTATCAGAATGGGATTCATACGTCACAGAAATTGAAAAAATGGGGCTTGAAGAGTATATAAAAATTAAATCTGCTGCACTTGAGCGTAAGGTTGGGGGAGATGACGAGTAGATGACTAAAGATCACAGGGGGTAACATGAAACGAATATTATTTTTCTTCTCCTGTGCTGTTTTGCTACTGATCACAGCATGCGGTCAACAGGCGAATCAAGAGTTTACAGGACCGAACGAAGAAGAATTGCAAAATTTAAATGAAGCTGATTTCCCGATTGTTAAAGAAGAAATCACCCTTGATTTCTTTGCACGTCATGATCCTGCTTCTAATTCAGACTGGAATGACGTCATGATTTTTAACGAATATGAACATATGACGAATATTGATATTAACTGGAGAATGATACCTAATGACTCTCTTTCAGAACAACTGAATTTAGCATTTGGAGGGGGGAATTTACCCGACGCTTTTCATAGCGCATTTATCGGCAGTTCTACGCTAATGAAATATGGTGATCAAGGTGTATTAATCCCCTTGAATGATTTAATTGATCGTTATGCACCTAATTTTAAGAAGGTCATGGAAGAATACCCGGAAATTAAACAGTCGATAACCATGCCGGATGGCAATATTTACGCTTTTCCGATGATGGGAGACCCCGATTTTCTGTCTTATCGTACTTCACCGATGATGTATATTAACGAAAAGTGGCTGGATCAACTCGGTATGGATATGCCCGAAACGACAGAGGCGTTTTATGAATATTTGCAAGCAGTGAAAGAACAAAATCCGAGTCAAGGGGGTGTGGAAGAGGTTCCTTTTGGCGCACCGTCAATAGGTCATTTATATGAGCATTTACGAGGTGCTTTTGGCGTGGCCAATAAAGGAACAGAGAGCGGATATATTGACTTAGATCCGAATACGAATGATTACCGATTTTACCCGGTTGCTGACAATTATAAAGAGCTGCTACAGTATTTAAACACACTTTATACCGAAGGGTTAATTGAAAAAAATATATTTACCATTGAGCATGAGCAGTATCTTGCCAACTCAGCTGCGGGTAGATATGGTAGTACAGTTTGGTACAGCCCAACACAAGTGATGGGCGAAGACATCGGTGGTCAGTATACAGGTGTTCCGGCATTGGAAGGTCCTTACGGCGATAAATTATTTGTCAATTTAAAAAGCGCAGTAAGAGGTGTAGGTGCATTTGCTATCACGAATAAAAATAAGTATCCAGCCTCTACAGTAAGATGGATTGATCATTTTTACGGCGAAGAGGGCATCATTATGTATTTCATGGGGATTGAAGGTGAAACATTCGAGGTCAATGACGCGGGAGAATTGGTTTATACAGAAAACGTTTTAAATGATCCTGATTTATCCTTTTCAGAACAAGTATCAAGGTATTTGACGTTTCCAGGTGGAGGAGCTCCAAGTATGTTAATGGAAAAATACTTTAGGGGCGCTGAAAGCTCGGCTATATCTGTGGAAGCAGCAGAAAAATTAAAGCCTGATTTAATTGAAAATCCTTGGCCATTTATTCTTCATACTGAAGAAGAAAACAAAAAACTGCAAGGATTTGGAGCGGACATCGAAAAGTACGTCTCTGAAATGCGTGATAAATTCATTTCAGGCACGGAACCATTCTCCAAATGGGATGAATATGTCAGCGAATTGGAAAAGATGGGCTTGGAAGAATATTTATATTTGGAAATCAAGATAACCGCACTAGAAAGACAATTGAATAAATCATAGGCGGGTACTTGTACCCGCTATCGTCAAGGAGGGGAAGGTATGATTCAAAAAAATACAGCTGACCAAGCATTATCTGAGAGCCGGTTTCAAAATGTTAAAAGACATATGGCAGTCAATTGGCAAGTGTATACGCTTCTGCTACCGGCCATTATTTATTTTATTATATTTAACTACGTCCCGATGTATGGCGTGCAAATTGCTTTTAAAGATTATATAGCGAATTTAGGATTTTGGGGCAGTCCATTCGTAGGATTTGACCATTTCGAACGGTTTTTTAACTCATATTATTTCTGGCGATTGCTAAAAAACACACTTCTTTTGAGTTTGTATGAACTTGTGTTATTTCCATTACCTATTATTTTTGCCCTCTCACTACACGAACTTCATAATGGGAAATTTAAGCGTTGGGCGCAAACGCTTACATATGCTCCCCATTTTATATCTGTTGTTGTCGTGGTAGGTATGATTGTGGCATTTCTGGACCCTATTACAGGTTTAATCAACCACATTATTCAATTTTTCGGCGGGGAATCTCAAGACTTTTTAACAGATCCAGGTTGGTTCCGTCATATTTTTGTTTGGTCCGGTCAATGGCAATCATTAGGATGGGGGACGATCATTTACCTTGCTGCGCTGGCAGGCGTGAACCCGGAATTATTGGAGGCAGCTAAGGTTGATGGTGCCACAAGAATACAGCGTATTTGGCATATCAATATACCGGCGATCTTACCGACTATTGTTGTCTTATTTATCTTGAATATGGGGAGCTTTATGGCGATCGGTTTTGAAAAGGTTTTACTTCTACAAAACAATTTAAACTCTGAAACTTCTGATATTATCGCAACCTTCGTTTATGAATCAGGTATTTTGGAAGGGCAATATAGCTTTTCAACTGCTGTGGGCCTTTTCAATTCAGCAATTAACATCGTCGTACTTGTTTTAGCGAATTACCTCGCTAGGAAAGTAAGTGACAACAGCTTATGGTAAGGGGGAGAGAGTGAGGATATGTCAGATAAAACGTTCGATATACTCAATAAGATTTTTGTAAGTTTGATTGTGGTTATTATCGTGTATCCATTAATCTTTGTCATCAGTGCATCGATTAGTGATCCTGCTGCCGTGAGTACGGGTAAAATGTGGCTATGGCCGGTAGATATTACTTTGGACGGATTTAAAATGGTTCTGCAAAATGATGATATATGGATGGGATATCGCAACACCATCTTTTATGTCATCGTTGGGATTCTTGTTCACTTAGCATTTTTATTACCTTGTGCATACGCACTCTCGAGACCAGAAGTCAGATGGAAAAAGGTCATTTTATGGTTTATTTTGTTCACCATGTTTTTTAATGGCGGCATGATTCCAACGTACTTAGTCGTCAAAAATTTAGGCATGCTGGATACGATGTGGGCGATAGTCATTCCTGGCGCACTAGGAGCCTGGTCCATTCTTGTCGCGCGAGCATTTTTTCAGCAGAATGTACCAAATGAGCTCGTTGAAGCAGCAAAAATAGACGGTGCATCCGATTATTATATCTTTTATAGAATTGCTTTGCCTCTTTCTGTGCCGATCATCGCGGTGATGGCTTTATTCCATGGCGTTGGTTTATGGAATCAGTACTTTTCAGCGTTGATCTATTTATCCGAACGAAGTATGTTTCCTTTACAGTTAATTTTAAGAGAAATTCTCGTGTTAAACGAAGTGAATACCGGAGAAGGGGTTCAGGAAATCACCGGTAGTGCAGGATCATTTGCGGATCAAGTAAAAATGGCCGCGCAAATAAAGTATGCTGTCATGATTGTCTCAACGCTTCCATTAATCTTAGTGTATCCATTTATCCAGCGTTATTTTGTCCAAGGTGTTTTAATTGGGTCTGTGAAAGAATAAGAGTTTACTGATCTATCTAAAGGAGGTTTATCAATGAATGGGTTAGCAATTGGTTTTTATCGTGTTGCGGAATGGGTTACTCGGCTCGCCTATGTAAATCTCCTTTGGATCGCGTTTACATTGGTAGGATTGATCGTTTTTGGTTTTGCGCCCGCAACGGCAGCCATGTTTGCTGTTGTAAGAAAGTGGGTTTCTGGGGAAGATGATATCCCTATATTTAAAACGTTTTGGAAAGTTTATCGGAAAGAGTTTTGGAAGATATTTGGCGTCGGATTTATTTTAGCAGTCGTTGGGTACTTCATCTATATCGAATTTAGTATTTTAAGAACCCAGGATAGCTTAATGTATTACCTTGCCAGCTTTGGTGTAATCGGGCAATATATTTTATACTTTATCGTTGTGATGTATTTCTTTCCAATCTATGCTCACTTTGATTTAAAGCCTTTCGCGTATCTAAAATGGGCATTTGCTATAGGAGTCAGTCATCCTATTTTAACTTTATTTTTGGCAGTCGTGACGAATGTTCTTTTATACGTCACAGCGGTGACACTTCCGATCTTAATTGTTTTTTTCGGCGGCAGTGTAACGGCATATATCTTAACTTGGGGCGCATCTAAAACGTTCTCAGCTTATGAAAGGGTGTATGAATTAAACGTGTGAACGTCCGTCCAGAAAGAATCCATAGATGGCTCATATACGTATCGGTCAGTACATAGATAGGTAAGGTATTTCTATGGAAAGAAAAATGTTTTTGTGAAATATTCCTAAAAAAGAGAAGGCACTCTCGCGCGTATGGATGTTATTGATGCATCAGAGAGATGTCTTCTCTAATTATTGTAAAGAGTCACAAATGTGTGAGTTGATCTAGTGAAAGCCCTTTCACTTGTGGTACGATGTTAATATCTCAATATTTGTAATTTTATTCAAAAACCTTGAAAACGATGTTTTAGAGATGAGTTTAAATCGTGAATGCACGAATGGATGGATTGGTACAACATGAAACAAAAAATGCTGTTCACGTCTGACTTTGATCGTGGACGTGTAGAAAGGTTGATACATAAAGCGGCAGGACACACTTGATCTAACAAGAAACACTTTTTTTCCACATCATTGTAAATGATTGCTGACCGGAGAGTATTTGAAGGGAGGAGGAATTATGGGTAAAAACAAGGAGCTCCACGATCCCATTCATTCGTTTAAGAAACTGTTACGTTGGGTTCGTCATTATTGGCTGTCGTACGTATTGATGGGTGTAATCGTTTTTGTATCATCACTGATCCCGACCGGAACGGCTGAAGCGATGCGCAGGCTCATGAACGCTGTGTTTAATGCGTCGTATTCCGAGCTATGGTTAGCAATGCAATTTTTTATCGTCATATTTATCCTCGGATTGGTCATGGAAATTGTGCGGGCATGGTTTATGCAACGGATGAAAAACATGACGACACTAGATTTGCAGAGAGCGGTCTTGGATCGAATGTTTATGTTAAATTTAAAACATATGAGTCAATGGCATTCAGGAGAGCAAATACAAAGGCTGAACGGTTCAGCTGTTACCGCCCAAGAAGGGGTTAATCAGAAAATCCCCCAAGTGATAGAACAAGCTTTATCAATCCTTTTTTGTTTACATATTTATCAATATTATCTTGGCAATTGGTTCTCGGCGTCATGGTTATTGCCATTCTCATCCCACTCATTGGTTCATTTATGGCTAAGCCTATTCATCATTGGCAGACGAAGGCGAATGAGTCACAAGCTGCTCAAGATGTAAAGTTGCAGGACCAGATGCAAGCTGCTGATATTGTGCGAATGTTTAATCTTCTTCAGGTTTTTAAGCAATCATGGGGAGAAAGGGTAAAAACAACCCAGAAACGAAACATTCGCGTACATATGTGGCAAATGTTAACGGGACTGTTAACGTTTTTCGGCTATTGGTTAGGACAAATGTATATTTTCGGTGTGGGGGCGTGGATGGTGTATCAAGGAAATTTAGAAGTTGGTGTCATTGCAGCTTTTTATGTTTCCTATGAGCAATTAATCTACCCCGTGGTTCGTTTGTTGAATGTTTGGCCTACGATCCAAGATACGTTGTCTCACTTTGGACGGGTTTGTGAAATGGCTGATCCAACCGCGAAGAAACGACAATCTGCTGGATATGGTGACCTGCCGTCTCATGACGATATTAAGCTTGAACGCGTATCATTCGCCTATCAACCTGATCAATCCGCCGTTTTGCACGACTGTTCATTCACCATTAAACAAGGCTGTACGACGGCTTTGGTCGGGACAAGCGGGGGAGGCAAGAGTACCATTCTTAAATTAATTCTTGGTCTCTATGCGCCTGATGATGGTCACATTCGGATTGGCGATCAATTGCTTCAGCAAGCGAATCTTGGTACATGGCAATCACGGCTCGCGTATGTTCCGCAAGATACACATCTCTTTGATGGAACGGTGCTCGACAATATTCGCGTAGGTAAGCTGAGTGCAACGACTGATGAGGTGATTCAGGCAGCTCAAATGGCTCAGGCGGATGAATTTATTCAAGCGTTGCCTGAAAAATATCAAACGTCACTCGGTGAACGTGGACAACGTTTATCGGGAGGGCAGCGACAGCGAATCGCGATTGCACGTGCGTATTTACGTCATCCGGATATTTTATTGCTCGATGAGCCGACCTCAGCGTTAGATAGACATAATGAGCGTTTGATCCATGAGTCGATCGGTCAGCTTATGGAGCGGCGGACCGTACTTGTGATTGCGCATCGACTTTCAACAATTCGGCATGCTGATTACATTGGTGTCGTTGAATCAGGTCAAGTCATTGAATTTGGCTCACATGATGAATTGCTGGAGAAGGATGGAAGGTATGCTGCTTTAATACGTGCAGGAGACTGGGTAGATCATCATGATAGGGAGGAAGTGTCATGAATCACACGACGCCTCAATTAAAAGAAGTATGGTCCTTATTATGGGATCGATTAGGTCCGAATCGGTTCATTTTTATATTAGGTTTTTTATCATCACTGAGTCAATCAATCGCTATGATGCTTGAGCCTTTGTTTGTCAATCTCATTTTTAATCGGTTAGAAACAGCATCGTATCAGGTGCTTTATGTGTTGTTGGCGGTAAGCATGGGAATTTTTATTTTGTTGATAGGGCTCACATTCGTAGGAGAATATTTAAAGCAATTAAGTATGGCTCGGTTACAAAGAACGATGATCGTTGAATCTGCTGATCATGCACAACGATTGCCTTTTGAGCGTGCGAAATCTGTCCATTCCTCTGATCTTGTTCAACGGGTGACGAGTGATACGTCAAGAATGACTGACATTCTAAACATGCTGATTAATGACATTGGCTACCAAATGGCGATGTTCATGCTTGCTGTTGTTTATTTGTTTTGGCTGAATTGGAAAATCGCGATTGGGTTGGTGCTCCTCGCCCCCTTAACGTTCATCTTTAGTCATGTCATGCGAAAGCAATTACAGCGGATCGGTTATGAAGTAGCAGAGCAGGAGGCCATTGTTCGTCAGAGGCAACAAGATGCACTGCAAGGAATGGAAATTATTCGTGTATATAAGCTTGCCGACTGGATGCGCGATCGTTTCTTAGTTGAACGAGAGCGGTTGAATACATTGTATACAAAGAAAATGTGGTGGTATCAGGGGTTAAACATTCTCTCATCTACGTTCACTCATTTTTTAATCATTTGTACTGTACTCATTGTCGGATGGATGGCGATTGAAGGAACGATGGCAGTTGGGGGAATCGTTGCCTTCTTCACATTAGTATGGCGAGTCAACAGCCCTGTGCAGGCGATTGGGCAAATATGGGGGCAAATACAAGAAGGTCTGGGAGCTTCAGCACGTGTCGCTACGTTAAAGAAAGCTGAGAAAGAGCCAGATCCAGAAACGAGTTCAGTCGTGTTGCCTGATCATGATTTGAGGTTCAACGCTGTTTCCTTTATGTACCGTGCGCAAGGCTTGGCAAGATCACAAGAGATTGACAATCATGTACAAGTACAGCAGATGACGTTTCGCTTGTCTCCAGGTGATTTTCTTGGGCTGGTCGGGCCAAGTGGATCGGGGAAGTCGACTGTAGCAAAGCTCGCCGCTGGTTTATTCATTCCTACAGACGGCGAAGTGCTCATCGGTGAGCAAAGAATCATAGAAGATTTGGAGTCATTTCGCCAGTTCATCGCTTATGTACCACAGGATCCGTATTTCATGTATGGAACAATACGAGAAAATCTAATGATCGCGAGTTCAGATTTACAACATGGAGAAGCAGCGATAATAGAGGCTGCACAAAAAGCACATGCTCATGAATTTATTATTGCTCTACCAAACGGATATGATACAGTCATTGGCGAAAACGGACAATCTTTATCCGGTGGTCAGAGACAACGGCTGGCCCTCGCACGTGCGTTCCTTGCTGAGCGGCCGATTTGGATACTAGATGAAGCAACCTCCGCACTGGATACGGATACAGAGCAGAAAGTGATGAAGGAAATTTGGCAATTTGTCAAAGAAAAAGGACATCGATTATTGATGGTCGCCCATCGCTTATCGACATTACAACACGCAGACCGCATTATTGTGTTGAACGAAGGAAAGATCACGCAAGAAGTGAGTGACATTGGCTTATTGTCTGAGCAGCATACAGAAAATGAGCAAGTCGTTCATCAGCGTTAAGTTTGCTTGGACGGTTTTTAAGCAAAGAGTTACTTGACAGGTACTGTAAAGCCTTTACGCTTGCTCCTGGCTTCCGAATGTGCTACAGTTAAAATAAGTTCATACATCGGTAGAGACGAAGAGAGACCAGAGTGTCATTATGCGAATTTGCGTAATGTCTACTTTGGTCTCTCTTTTTTTAGTTGATATTTTAAAAAAAGCTTAAGACCATTGCGATAGAGGAGGACGTTTTAATGTCAGGAGTACACAGTACGAGAATACAACAGCTTCAACGCATGCAAGATACTCAATATGACCTTGTCGTCATCGGTGGAGGAATTACTGGGGCAGGTATTGCTTTAGATGCTGCTTCGCGCGGGATGAAGGTCGCTGTTGTTGAGATGCAAGATTTCGCCGCAGGTACGTCGAGCCGCTCTACTAAATTAGTTCATGGCGGGTTACGTTATTTAAAACAGCTTCAAATCGGATTGGTTGCAGAGGTCGGCAAAGAGCGTGAGATCGTTTATGAAAACGGACCGCACGTGACGACACCTGAATGGATGCTGCTTCCATTTCATAAGGGAGGGACGTTTGGCAAGGTGACGACCTCTCTTGGTCTGCGAGTGTATGATTTTCTTGCCGGCGTTAAGAAACAGGAACGCCGAAAAATGCTGAGCAAAGAAGAAACGTTAAAGCGTGAGCCTTTAATTAAAAAGGAAAATTTAAAAGGTGGCGGCTATTATGTCGAATACCGTACTGATGATGCGCGCTTGACACTTGAAGTGATGAAAAAAGCCGTTGATCATGGTGCTGACGTTATGAACTATGTAAAAGCGAATCGTTTTCTATACGAAGATAAAAAAGTAACTGGCATTGAGGTAAGCGACCAGCTCACGGGGGAAACCGCGAAGCTGCGTGGGATCGTCACAGTCAATGCGACAGGCCCTTGGGTGGATCATGTGCGCGAGTTGGATTATTCTCGAAATAATAAGAAGCTGCGCCTAACGAAAGGTGTCCACCTTGTGATCGATCAATCTGTTTTTCCTTTAAAGCAGGCTGTGTATTTTGATACACCAGACGGTCGGATGATTTTGCGATTCCTAGAGACGGAAAAGCGTACGTTGGAACGACGGATACATTTTACTCTACCGACAAGGATACGATATCGCCCCGGATGCTTATAAAGGATCGATCGTACATTCTCGATGCCATTCATCACATGTTCCCTGAGGTTAATGTAACGGAAAATGACGTTGAATCAAGCTGGGCGGGTGTGAGACCGCTGATTTTTGAGGAAGGGAAGGATCCTTCCGATATCTCGAGAAAGGATGAAGTGTGGGAGCATGAAAGTGGCCTCGTGACAATTGCCGGCGGAAAGCTGACAGGCTACCGTAAAATGGCTGAACAAGTTGTCGATTTGGCTGCACATCGGTTGAAAAAACTAAATCAGAACAATTATGGTTCATCGCAAACGATGCATCTACCTATTTCAGGTGCTGATTTTGGCGGTTCAAAAGGCTATGAAAGCTTTGTCGCTAAAAAGGGTGAAGAAGCTAAAAGTTTTGGCTTAACCTCTCAAGAAGGACGACGTTTGGCACGTTTTTACGGTACAAATGTTGATCACCTGTTTACTTTAGCTCATGCAGCTAAAGGGCTTTCCACTGATCTCCCGACGACGATTTATGCGCAGCTCGTGTATGGTGTACAAAAAGAAATGGTTGTCACACCGGCTGATTTTTTTGTACGCCGGACAGGTGCACTCTACTTTAACATTCAGTGGGTGCACACTTATAAAGAGCAAGTGATACAGTTGATGAAATCACTTTTAGAGTGGACAGATGAAGAAGAGGATCGTTATCGTCTCGAATTAGAACAGGAATTACAATATGCTGAACATCCGTATGATGAAGTACACGATTTTTAACGAACGCTTTTGGTTTAGTAAAGATAAATATGATGTCCCTTTTTGGACCTCCTTTTCGTTCTACAAACGAAGGGGGGTTTTTTGTTTAGGTAGTTTTCTCAGATGTGAAGTGAGACTGCAAACACACAAACCATCAAAGTGAGTGCTTCATATAGTAAAGGGTGAGGGGAGGTCAGTCGAGTTTTGTTGCGATACTGTGCAAATTTGATCAGTTCGGAGGTGAGCTGATGTATGCTTTCGAATCCTTGCGTCAGTTGAGCGATCAGCGTGAGACTCTTCCAGTACATGCGAGGAAGTCATATAGAGATTACGGGATCAATACAAAAAGGTTTATTGCCATTCATCATTCATTGACGGCATCAGGGTCTGCCCGCTCGTTTGCAAAATATCATGTAAGGACGAACGATTGGCCTGGCATTGGCTATCATTTGTGATTGAGAAAATGGACAAGTGGTCTGGTGCCATAACCCAGGGGTGTTGACTTACCATGTAGGGAGCAGTAACAAGCATGCAATTGGCATATGTTTAACGGGGGATTTTCGTAGTCAGTCGCCGACAAAAGCTCAAGAAGAATCACTTCGCTCGCTCGTGCAAGCGTTAATAAAGGACTTGCCACAATATACAGGGGTAAGAGGGCATAATGAATTCCCTGGGTATTCATGGAAAAATGTCCTTGTTTTGACTATCGCGCAGTTTTAGGAAATGATGCGCACGCGTTGATTAAAGAGGCAAATGAATTGGTATATTGGACAAATTTAATAGATGGATTTGGATTACAAGGAGCTGGACAATGGGCATACGAAAGGTTGCGCCGTTTTTTTAATGTGACCTCTCCTCCAAAACGGTATGACCCAAATCAGGTCGCCTATTTAAAAGCACTCCAACAGCACGGAAACGGTGTCGGACGCTGGGCAACGATGCAACTAATGTCATCTTATTTAGACGTCAACCAAATGAAATATTTAGCGGGATTAATTCACGATCGTCCTGCATCTGCTGAAGCCAAATGGGCGGCCGCTGCTTTTCCAAACTATCTTTAGGAGGTCGCGTCGATGAATGATATTTTAATGTTTGCGACAATGCTCGTTCCAATCGTCACAGCCCTTGTTCAATTAATGAAAAAAACATTTGATATTCCTAAAAACTGGGTGCCTATGCTCGCTGTTGTCTTAGGAGCGATCGTTGGTGCCGGTGCATTTCCCTTTGCTGAAGAGTTAGCTCTATCTGTTCGGATATGGGCTGGTCTACTGGCTGGTTTGTCTGCTACGGGTCTATTTGAGCTTGGAAATTCACGCTTAGGGACGACGAAAATGCTAAAATTGAATAAAAACGATCGTGACGATGATTCGAGGAAATAGAGCAATTGTATAAAAAAAGGCGCCCGCTTGTAGATCAATGGGCGCCTCATCTAGTCGACAAACGCTGTCATCCGTCGTTTTTCGTCTCGCTCGGCAGTTGATGAACAAAATGTTCGCTGTGTCTTCGCTCACTATCGTGCCTAGGTTGACAAGCGATTTTAAGACAGATAGTAGAAATTGAAATATTTACTATGCGGACGTCTTATTTCAAGTGATTATGTCAATATTTTATCACCAAGCACGATCATATTGATCAGGGGCAGGCAGTTTGACATTTAAATCGCGAGCAGCTTCAAGAGGCCAATACGGATTCACTAAAAGGGCGCGGGCGAGAAAAATGAGGTCGGCACGTTCGTTTCGTAAAATTTCTTCAGCTTGCTTGCCAGTGGTAATCAAGCCTACCGCACCTGTCGGAACACCACCTTCACGGCGCAAGCCGTCTGCATAGGGTACCTGGTAGCCGGGATATACTTCGATGCTTGTTTCGACGGCACCGCCTGAAGAACAGTCAATCACATCGACGCCTTGAGTGTTCATTTCTCTTACATAAGGAACATAATCCTGCCAATCTAAGCCATCAGAATGGTGATCCGAAGCTGAAATACGTACGAACAGTGGACCGCTCCATTCAGATTTCACTGCCTCAATGACCTCACCTAAAATACGATAGCGATTCTCGGCTGTACCTCCATAGGCATCTGTACGATGATTGGCTAACGGTGTTAAAAACGAATGAAGTAGGTAGCCGTGAGCGGCGTGGATTTCTATGACGTCAAATCCAGCTTCTTTAGCACGTGCCGCAGCTTGTTTAAAGGAGATGATGGTGTTTTGAATATCATCAAGCGTCATTTCCGCTGGCTGTTTGCTGTGATCATTAAAAGGGAGAGGGCTAGGACCGTAAATTGTTTCTGGAACAGTAGATTTCCTGCCGGCATGCGCGAGTTGGATGGCTGCTTTTGAGTCGTGTTCATGAATGAGGGCAACGATTTCTGTAAGTCCTTCTACATGCTCGTCAGACCAGATTCCTAGATCTTTCGTTGAAATACGTCCTTCAGGCTGGACCGCTGTTGCCTCCAACATGATCAATCCAGCTTGTCCGACAGCTCTCGACGTATAATGCGTTCGATGCCAGTTGGTAATTTTTCCATCTTCACGTATACAAGAGTACATACACATCGGCGACATGACGATACGGTTTTTTAAGGTGACATTTTTGATCGTATAAGGGGAAAATAACTTGGTCATGAGATGCATCCCTTTCATTCGTGATTTCTATCTATTTCATAAAACCATAGGTGTCATTGTGAAGCAATGGATATGCACAGGACACAAATCTGTTTTGCCCCTATTGCTGTAACTTTCATAATATGATATGATTCGACACGTGTTACTAAAATTGTTTACAACGCAGTGCTTCGCTCAATCAACTACGAAGCATTGCGTTTTTTATATGTTCAGGAGGTTTTTTTGTGGAACATTTAAGAGAACATTTTAAGCGCATTGATCGAAAAGGATATAAAGCGTATAAGGATGTTCGAGGGCGTTATCAAGCGAAAGACTATGAGCTGATGATTGATTTTGTGCAAGGTGATCCTTTTGCATCTCCATCGAGAGTCCGTTTGCATGTCCCTTTACAGCGTACGGTCATTTCATCAGAAGATTTGACATCATCCGACCGAAAGCGACATTTAGCAGATGGTTTAGTCCGACGGCTAATGGTTGCTATCAAAAAGTATAGTCGGCAGTCGTGGATCATTGATGTGCCGGGTCAAGAGGTGTTAGAACGGACAGCCGCGTCCTTTCGAGATGAAGACATTGAAATTTGTTTATCAGTCGTCTTACCTGCAAGAGGCAGAACGATTTTAGGGAAGCAGGCGACGGTATATTTCTTTGAGCAGTTGCCAAAGATCATAGATGAAGCTCTTTTTCAGTTAGATCGTCGTGAGGTTGAACGTGTCTTAACCTTATGTGATAAACAGCAAGCACTGAGGCAATGGCTGAAGCGAGAAGATTTACTGGCGTTTATTGCAAATGATGCGATTCTTCCTCGTAAAAGTGGTGTGAGCCAAAAACCATTATCGTTAAGCGAAGCCGTTCTCTTTCAGTCACCACAGTCCTTCAGCCGTACTTTTGAGTTACCTGATGGAGAGCAAATAACGGGAATGGCAATTCCAAACGGCATAACATTGTTTGTCGGTGGTGGTTATCATGGAAAAAGTACTGTACTTGAAGCCATTGAACGAGGCGTGTACGATCATATTGAAGGGGATGGACGGGAGTTTGTTTTGACAGATTGTGATGCTGTCAAAGTGAGGGCAGCTGATGGTCGAGCTGTGACGTCTGTCGACATTTCCCCGTTTATTACCGCTTTACCTTTTCAAAAGGATACAAGACAATTCTCTACCGCAAATGCAAGTGGATCAACGTCGCAAGCAGCGAGCATCATTGAAGCACTCGAAAGCGGGGCATCTGCCTTGCTCATCGATGAAGATACGTCAGCGACGAATTTTATGATTCGAGATGAGCGTATGCAGACGCTCGTCGCCAAGGAGAAAGAGCCGATCACCCCTTTTGTCGATAAGGTCACTCAACTGTATGAAGAAAAAGGGATTTCATCTCTCATTGTCATGGGTGGATCAGGAGATTATTTCGATTGTGCACACCACGTCATTTTATTGGATCATTACCAGCCATACGACGTGACTGCTGAAGCGAAAAAGGTCAGTGCTACCATGCCGAGCAGGCGTAGAAACGAAGGTGGTTCATCCTTTGGAACGATGACCCAGCGTACACCTACACCACCATCTATCCAAACAGCAAAAGGAAAGAAGCAAGTCGCAAAAGCACGGTCAAAAACGCACATTCAGCTTGGCGTGCACGATGTCGATTTATCTGATGTGGAGCAGCTCGTTGACACAAGCCAAACGAGAGCCATCGCAAGCATTTTTCAACACCTTGAAAACGAGAGGCATTTAGGTCATATTTCAATGGCTGCACTGGCACAATGGATTGAATCATGCCTTGATCAAGAAGGGCTCCGTGCGTTTACCCCTTTTTCGTCTGCGCACCCAGGCGACCTTGCGCGGCCACGCCGGTTAGAAATATGTGCTGCATTTAACCGCCTTAGAACGCTACACATTGAAAGCAAATCCGTTTAAATAAGGAGGTATCTGTCGAAGTGAATAAAGCTTTAAAGGAAGACATCATTCGCTATAGTCAGGAGATCGGCATTGATTCAATTGGCTTTGCTTCGGCCGATCCCTTTCTAACGTTAAAAGAACGTCTGAAAACGCAACAAGCGTTGAATTACCAGTCTGGCTTCGAGGAGCCTGACATAGAAAAGAGGACACATCCGGAGCTGCTCCTTCCGCAGGCAAAATCAATCATTTCCATCGCCTTAGCCTACCCGTCTAAAATGAAAAATCCGCCAAGGAGTACGAAAAAAGATCCACGTGGCATTTTTGCGCGTGCGTCTTGGGGGGAAGATTACCATACGGTGCTAAGGGATCGATTGGACAAGCTTCAAGCTTATGTGCTTGAAAAAATGCCAGATGCCTATGTCACGTCAATGGTAGACACAGGCGAGCTATCTGATCGGGCTGTAGCTGAACGGGCTGGCATCGGCTTTAGTGGAAAAAACTGTGCGATTATCTCACCGAAGTTTGGCTCGTACATTTATTTAGGTGAGATGATTACGTCCATTCCTTTTGAACCAGATCAGCCGATTGAGGACGGTTGTGGTGATTGTAATATTTGTGTTGATGCTTGTCCGACCGATGCACTTATTCAAGGAGGGCAGTTAAATGCTCAACGCTGTATTTCTTTTTTAACCCAAACAAAAGGGTTTTTGCAAGACGAATTCCGTCGTGTGATTGGTAATCGTTTATACGGTTGTGATACGTGTCAGACCGTATGTCCCAAAAATAAAGGTGTCGATTTTCATACACAGGAAGAATTCGAGCCTGAACCTGAAAAAGTGAAGCCGCTTCTAAAGCCATTGCTTGATATTTCAAACCGACAATTTAAAGAGACGTATGGTGCGATGTCAGGCTCATGGCGGGGTAAAAAACCGATTCAGCGTAATGCGATTTTAGCCTTGGCGCTTTATAAAGATGAAGGTGCTGTGCCGAAGCTGATGGAACTCGTTAAAAAAGATCCGCGTCCAGTCATTCGCGGAACATCAGCCTGGGCTATCGGCAAAATTACCACTGATCCGGAAGCTGTCAAGTTTTTAGAAAAACAGCTAGATGTTGAAGAAGATGAAGAGGTACGTGAAGAAATTTTTAAAGGTCTACGCTTTCAAAGAGAGGAAGAAGCGTAGGCTTTTTTGTGGAATCAAACACCAATTTTTTACAAAAAAGGGCATATTAGCCCATTGATGACGTAAATGTAAGCGGTAAAATATGAATTGGACATGCATATCATCATGAATTTTAGGGTATTTATGATGATCAGTGGTTAATATTGTTTTGTGGAGGTGTGCTATGAATACGTCTAATACTCAAAAGCGTAAGGGTATGGATTTGGCTGTAAAAATTTTAATTGCTCTCGTCGCCGGTATTATTGTAGGTATCATATTTGACCTCACCGTCAGCGATGATGTGTTTACTACACTCGATACGTATGTATTTAATGCACTCGGTCAAATTTTTCTTAACTTAATTAATATGCTCGTCGTGCCCATCGTGTTTTTTCCATCACTCTCGGCGTTGCCAATCTTGGTGACCCGAAGAAGCTCGGCCGTATTGGTGTCAAAACCATTACGTATTTTCTCATCACTACGGCATGTGCGCTTATTTTAAGTCTTTCACTTGCTTCCATCATTAAACCTGGAGAAGTTGGGGATTTTTCTCAAGAACAACAAACCTATTCAGCAGAAGAAGCGCCTTCTGTGATCGACACTCTGCTGAACATTGTTCCTTCTAATCCATTACAAGCATTGGCAAATGGCGACATGTTACAAATTATTGCTTTCTCTATTTTTATCGGTCTTGCTCTAGCCGTTCTTGGGCGAAAAACAGAAGGCATTACGCGCTTGCTCGAGCAAGGAAATGAAATTATGATGTTTCTCGTCCATTTAATTATGCGTTTTGCACCTTATGGAACCTTTGGTTTGATCGTTTCTGCAATCGGTAGCTCAGGGATCTCAGCGATGGGTGCGATGTTTGCTTATGTTGGCGTTGTCATTCTCGCGCTCATACTTCAAGCCATTATTACGTATGGTGGTGCGATTACGTTTTTTACGAGGAAGAATCCAATCCATTTTTTCAAAAATTTCTATCCGGCAATGGTCGTTGGATTTAGTACATCGAGTAGTTCAGCGACACTTCCAGTCTCTATGGAGACGGCACAAGATCGTTTAAAGGTTCCGAAGAATATTAGCAGTTTCGTGCAGCCTCTAGGGGCAACGATTAATATGGACGGTACGGCGATTATGCAAGGGGTGGCGACGGTCTTTATTGCTCAGGCGTACAGCATTGACTTATCATTTGTTGATCTGCTGATGGTTGTGCTGACAGCTGTACTTGCTAGTGTTGGGACAGCCGGGGTGCCAGGCGTCGGTCTCATTTTGCTGGCGATGGTATTGAATCAAGTGAATTTGCCAGTAGAGGGCATTGGCTTGATTATCGGTGTGGATCGTATCCTTGATATGATTCGGACGTCACTGAACATTACTGGTGATGCTGTCGGAGCGGTGATCATCTCCGAATCTGAAGAAGCCCGCGAGAAGACAGACAGTGATCATGCATCAGCTGAGCCGACTTCATAACAGGAACTTATCCTAAAAACGAGCCGAAAGTTGGCTCGTTTTTTTATGGGAGAGAAGAAACCGTTTTAGAATAACTAGAAGAGAATGTTAAATATGTAAATTTTAAATTACTAAACAAAAGAAATACTTAACTAAAGTCATATGGAAAATGTGACCAAATAAGCAAGGAAACAAAGGTAAACAGAAGATCGTCGAATTTGAATTTTTCGTAAATTCAATTGACGAAAGCAAATATGATTGGTAGTATTCTATTGACATCGATGTCATATATAATTGAGGGGAGTGTTGTACATGAAGTTTGGCACATTTTTGACCATATGTATTCTATCTTTTTCGATGGCGTTAGCAGGCTGTAGTAATAATAATCAAGCTGCAACAGAACAAGAAGCATCCGAAAACTTTAATGACACAGGCATGCCTATTGTAAATGAACCCATTAAGATCAAGTTTATGACTGGAAAGGCTCCTACGACCGCGGAAGATTACAATCAAGTCGCGGTATGGGAAAAGTACGAAGAGATGACAAATATTCAAATTGATTGGGGATTGGTACAAAAAGCAGGACTAAAAGAAAAAAGGAATCTCGCTTTAGCGAGTGGAGATTATCCAGAAGTATTTTATTCCGCAGGAGTTCCTGTCACTGATTTAGCTAAATATTCTAAGCAAGGGGTCTTTCTCCAATTGGATGATTTAATTGACCAACACATGCCTAACTTAAAAAAGCGCTTTGAAGAGTATCCGTCGGTGAAGCAAGGGTTGACATTGCCAGACGGACACATATACTCTCTGCCAACAATCTATTCTTTTGATGCATTACAAATGTCAGGGGTAGGCTGGGTTAGACAGGATTGGTTGGAACAATTAAACATGGACCTCCCTGAAACGACGGATGAATACTACGAATACTTAAAAGCTGTAAGTACAACGGATTTGAATGGCAACGGTAAAGCGGATGAAATTCCGTATGGCGGGAAAGGAATTAGCGGAATAGTTGAATTAATAGAAGGTTCTTTCGGGTTAGGAAATCGGGGTTATCACCATAATTATGTAGATACTGATCCAAATACGGGAGAATTGCGGTTTTTCCGATAGATGATCATTACAAAAAAATGATTGGATATCTTCACAAGTTATACAGTGAAGGCTTAATTCAGCAGAATATTTTTTCTATTGAGATAAATCAGTACAATGCTACAGGGTCAAACGGACTTTATGGTAGTACGGTGAGTAAAAGTCCAGAAACGCAATTTGGAGCAAAAAATTTTATATCTCTGCCAGCATTAGAAGGCCCGGATGGCTTTAAACAATTCAACATGAAAGGTACACCATTAGTACGAATTGATGCATTTGTGTTGACGGATAGAAATAAAAATCCTGCTGCTACATTGAGATGGATGGACTATTTTTATAGTGACGAAGGAGCAAAACAATACTTCATGGGGATAGAAGGCGAATCATATGAAGCAAAAGAAGACGGGCGTATTGATTACGTAGATAACATTAAAAACAATCCAGATGGCTTGTCGATGGAGCAGGCACTCAAACCATATATTACATGGCTTGGAGGTGGTTATCCAGGGATTGTAAAGGAGGAATTTTTTAAAGGCGCAGAAACCTCAGAAAAATTTTTAGCAGCTTCAGAACAATTGGCTCCTTATTTCCCAGAAGAATCGTGGCCGGCTTTTACGTATACAGCCGAAGAAAGTCAGGAATTAACTGCGCTTGCGGATGATATTGAAAAATACGTGACTGAAATGCGCGATAAATTTATCGTTGGCGATATTTCATTATCAGAGTGGGATCAATATGTAGAGCAAATTAAGAAAATGGGCTTGGATCGATACATGGAAATTTACGAAACTGCATATGAGCGATACACAAATAGCTCTGAATGATAAATCTTCATGTTACAGAAGAGATTAAAAGCGAGTGGAGGAAAATGGAGTGAGACAAATCTCAGCAATTCTTTTAGGGGCTGGAAACCGAGGAAATGCGTACAGCGAATACGCGTTGAAGTACCCATACGAATTCAATATTGTAGCCATTGCCGATCCAGACGAAAAGCGTCGCCGAGATTTTGCTGATAAGTATGATATTCCTCAAGAGCAAGCGTTTTCTTCATGGGAACAGATACTTGCTCAGCCTCAATTGGCTGAAGTGGCCATCATCACAACACAGGATACATTGCATTATGCACCAACAATTCGTGCTTTGGAGAGGGGATATCATGTGCTTGTTGAAAAGCCGATGTCTCCTCGGCTCGACGAATGCATCCAAATGGTGGAAGCTGCTCAGCGTTATCGTAAGCAGCTCTCCATTTGCCATGTACTTCGATATACGCCATTTTGGACAGCAGTTAAACAAGTCGTCGACAGTGGTGAAATTGGTGATATTGTTTCTATTCAGCTTAACGAAAATGTAGGCAATCTGCATATGGCTCACAGTTATGTGCGAGGCAATTGGAGAAATTCAGAGACATCGAGCCCGATGATACTAGCAAAATCATCTCATGACTTAGATATCATTTCTTGGCTCATTGGGAAGCCTTGCAGGCGAGTTAGTTCCTTTGGTTCCCTCATGCATTTTAGTGAAGAAAATGCACCTATAGGCGCAACACCATACTGCCTGGATGGCTGTCCCGCTCAGGCAAATTGCTCCTATTATGCACCGAGATATTATGCAAACAAAAGCGACACGTTTTTAAAGAAAATCACAAGCGACACGTCACGTGCAGGTGTTTTAGAAGCTCTAAAAACAGGGCCTTATGGTAAATGTGTCTATCAAACGGACAATAATGTCGTCGATCATCAGGTTGTCAACTTTGAATTTCAAGGAGGGGCAACAGCGACTTTTAGTATGTGCGGCTTTACTCACGATACTTCACGAAGTGTTCAGATTATGGGAACGAAGGGCGAAATTCGAGGGTATATGAAAGACCATTCCTTTACTGTATATGACTTTTTAACGAATAGAAAAAAGAATATTCAGATGGAGCGACCGACGTCAGGTCATGCAGGTGGAGACGAAGGCATCATGAGAAGCTTTTTGCAGGAAATCCGCTCATTTCATGGGGGTCAAGGGCTTACATCAGCTTAAGCATCACTAGAAAGTCACATCATGGCGTTTGCAGCTGAGCATTCCAGAAGAAACTGTGGTGAGTCTGTTGATTTATTAACATTTAAAAATAAAGTCATGGATCTTGAAGCCAACAAGAAAGGTGGAGAGCAATGATGAGCAATGAAGTGCAAAAAATGAAAACGACCCAAGATTCAAACTGTAGATGCTTTGCGCACTATGACTCTCAAAGACTCCTAGCCCAAAGCGTGACAACCATTCATAGCGGGGCGGGAAGCCGCTACCCTCAAGGGGCAACAATTGATCTTGAAAATGACAGGTTTTATATTTCGCGACAAACGTCCGGTGAGTATCAAGACCAAATGATCTACGAATACGATTTAAACACGCAACAATTATTAAGAAATCAATCCGTTCCTATTGGTGTAAGAGTGTATCTTGAAGGACTTGTGTATTTTCGGAATTCGTCTCAGCAGCTGTGCTTCATCGTTCCAGTTGATAGATATGGAAAGTTCGGTATTTTCAATTTTGACACAGGACAAATGGAAAAAGAATTCTCTATGGAAGGGAACTTTAAAGTTGGTGTAGATAACCATCATAAATATTTTTTGTGTGGAAGAAATGAAGACCCATTAAAAGACCCAAACGCGAACATGGATGGTGTCTTCTTATATGATTTTGCCTCGGTCGTTGCGGGGGATCCTGTTTTAGTAGAAACAGTTCAATTTCTTCATGAGCAAATGTTTATTAATAAAGTACAAGGCATCACGATGATTGATGATTATATTTTGTTAGGTCAGGGAGTAGAGTATCTATCAATGTCAGTTTTGGATTTAAATGGACGCTTGGTCCATAAGGCTTCGTATGACTCTAAAGAGATCATCACGCTCATCGGAGGAAACCCAGATTCAACAAATCTTCAAGTTGAGTGTGAAGGTATATCTTGGATCACTGAAGACGGGCGTACTTACCCGATCTTATTTCCTTGCTCACAAGGGAAGGCAAGTATTGTTAAATTAGGTGATCTTCAAATGGTACGAATATAAGCCGGCAAGTGTATAAAGGTTACAATCCATTGAAGGAACATGCGGCGTTACAAATCATCGAAAGCGACGGGACACCCTCTGTGTATGTAACAACGGGAGAGGATTTTTATGAAGCTGTGGCTTCGATTAAGAATAAAGGATTATACACGTTCTTCTGCAATGGCAATGCTGTCAATTCCCCGATCGGTGGCCGATCGATACGAGGTACGATTTTTGTGACGACGCTTACTGCGGAGGGCGTAGCTTCTTTAGCAGAGATAAGAGGACAGGACTATGGGGGCATAGTCTGGGCAAATTACTATGATACGAATGCATCGGAGACATGGAAAGGGTGGAGTCACATTGGGGGAGCATATGCTGTTCAAGCAGAAAATCAATTTGACCCTTTCCAGACAAATCCAGGTGTATATGAAACGACTTCAGCAACAAATGCACCAGTCCAAGGGAGTGAAGTCAAAATTTATACAATCACTAAGAGTTATTCCGGCAGAAGGCAGTTGCAATGTAACATTAGCGAATCCGGCGATATTTATTTTGCTAATATTCAGACCAATGGTGTTTTTAAAGGTTGGAGAAAGGTTGTCTTCGAGAATTAAACTTTCCAAGATCAGTGTTTCGTGTAAATAAAGATTTCTTCGTTCACATACGTAAAACGTATCCCTTTTTGATGAGATATGAATGCTATGAAAGGGGACGGAGGTGAAGTGGTGTCTGTCCCCTACAGTGAAGGAGTTTAATTTCGTATGATAAAAAAAATAGAAGAATGGACGTGACAGATCACCCTGTCCAATTTGGAGATCGTACAACCATCAAGAAACGTTTTGTACAAAGCTGGCAATTGTACGTATTACTAGCTCCTGCCATCGTTTATTTTACTATTTTTCATTATGTGCCTATGTATGGCGCGCAAATTGCGTTTAAAAACTTTTATGCGACAAGTGGGATTTGGGGAAGTCCATGGGTTGGTTTTGATCATTTTATCCGTTTTTTTGATTCATATTATTTTTGGAGATTATTGAAAAATACGTTTCTGATTAACTTATATCAATTAGCCCTTTTCCCATTGCCAATCATTCTAGCGATCTCTTTAAATGAAGTGAAGAATGGGACCGTTAAAAAATGGTCGCAGACCCTGACCTATGCCCCTCACTTTATTTCAACAGTTGTGGTTGTTGGGATGATTGTTGTATTTCTTGATCCAGAAACAGGCCTAGTCAACAATCTAATTGTATTTTTTGGCGGAGAGCCAATACAGTTTATGCAAAGCCCAGAATGGTTCAGACACATTTATGTCTGGTCTGGTGAATGGCAATCGTTAGGCTGGAGCTCAATTATCTATTTAGCGGCACTTGCTGGTGTTAATCCAGAACTGCATGATGCGGCAAAAGTAGACGGAGCAACTCGTCTGCAGCGAATTTGGAATATCGATATTCCGGCGATTATTCCTACAATCGTTGTTCTATTGATTTTAAACTTCGGAAATTTTATGTCGATTGGATTTGAAAAAATTTTATTGATGCAAAACTCGTTAAATTCTTCGACGTCTGATGTGATTCAAACTTTTGTCTATGAGAGCGGTCTCGTCGAAGGCCAGTATAGTTACGCCGCAGCGATAGGTTTGTTTGACTCTGTGATCAATGTCATTCTCATCGTTACGATGAATCAAATCGCCAGAAAGACGAGTGAAAATAGCTTATGGTAGGAGGGAGTCTCATGCGGCGATTTAGTTTATCTGACAAAACTTTTGACATAATAAATACCTCTTTCTTACTGGTGATTGTTGTTATGATCACTTATCCGCTGATTTTTGTACTAAGTGCATCAATTAGTGATCCCTTGGCAGTGAGTTCTGGAGAAATGTGGCTGTGGCCAACTGGTATTACCTTTGAAGGTTATCAGCGTGTGTTTGAAAATGACGCCATTTGGACTGGATACAGAAATACGATTTTTTATACTGTTCTCGGGACAATCTTACATTTGATCGTACTCATCCCATGTGGTTATGCGCTATCAAGAAAAGAGCTCATGGCTAAGACGTTTTTTGTTTGGTTTATTTTATTTACAATGCTGTTTAGTGGCGGTCTTATTCCAACGTATATGGTTGTTAAATCGTTGGGGATGGTCGACACTGTGTGGGCGCTTGTCATACCGAACATTGTCGGTGCTTGGGGAATACTCGTGGCACGTGCTTTTTTTAAACAAACCATTCCATATGAATTAGTAGAGGCTTCTAAAATCGACGGTGCTTCTGATTTTGCGATCTTTTTTAAAGTCGTCATTCCATTATCATTACCTATCATTGCTGTCATGGCTCTTTTCCATGGCGTCGGTTTATGGAATCAATATTTTAATGCCTTGATATATCTTTCCGACGAAAATATGTTTCCGTTACAGCTGATTCTTAGACAGATTCTCATCGTCAATGAGGTTGGACAGGAAGGCGCCATGGAAGTAGGGCAATTGCAATCGCTCGTAGACCAAGTCAAAACAGCTTCCTTGATTAAATACGCTGTCATGATTGTATCTTCCTTGCCACTTTTACTCATTTATCCATTTTTACAAAGGTTTTTTGTTAAAGGGGTCTTAATTGGTTCAGTGAAAGAATAAGAGCTCTTTAAGTGTCGGCGTTATAATAAGATGAATCTTGTGATAAAGCATGGTTAAGGAAGGAAGAAATTAGAAACGGTGAGCGAAACTCGTCGGTCTATGATTTTCTTGACAAAAGACCAAAAAGAAATTCGCTTACAAAGATCAAAGCCAGGGCATGATGGTGGGGACGGAGGCATCATGAGGGATTTTCTACACGAAGTGACGGGGTTCCAAGGAGAGCAAGAATTGACATCAGCAGAAACATCTGCGGAAAGCCATATGATGACCTTTGCGGCTGAACATTCGCGCAAGAATAACGGCGAATCCGTTGATCTTTTCAAGTTTAGACAACAAGTGGTTAATCAAGCTGTCAAGTGATCATTACAAAGGATTGGGAAAAAGACGAGGTCAAATGTGGTGGGACCGATGTAGCAAATGTGGATAGGGAGAAGCAGGAGCCACGTGCTTCTCCTAACATTAATAGTGATGCTGTAGGAGTGGTGCTTTGAATCTGAAGAAGCGCGCGAGAAGACAGAGAATGATCATGCTGTAAACGCTAGAATAAAGACAGTTTTTGCTCGATAGTATTTTACACAAAACTCTTGATTGTCCCAATTATATCTTGTCATTTTTGAAAAATGTAGCTAGACTCACTATAATACATAATACGCCCCATTCCTTCTCCTCAGCTAAAGAAAACTGTAGCAAAGCTTTTATTGTTCAACGCATTAAAAAAACAATCCAGTAAAACAGAGGATTGTAAAGTTTGAAAAATCTCAATGAAACAGCAATTTCATTTTAGTATGTATATTCAACTATTTCAGTTTAATGGCTTTGTTTGCAGACGACACAATTTTTCTCACTTCATGTTTTTCTAAACGTTGGGGTAATTTAAACAAAAGAAGCTCTTTGCTAACCGTGTAGATCTTATTAGTTCTCACAACTGACTTCTCTCTAAAAGTTACTTCTATGTCATACTTGCTTCTTTTAGGTTTAGTGGTGCACATACATACGATAACATCTTTTGAGTCATTTGAATCGAGTCTTTTCCCAACCACAAATACAGGTCTTTTCGTAGGCTTACCATTTGAGAGGTATATGCCGACAAAGAAAAAATCGCCTTGATCAGCATTTCGCCGATCTTCAGCGAGTTTTTCCATCTTCTCCTTACGACTCATAGAAGTTTCGCAACTCCTCTTCGTAAAGATCTCTAAATGTATCCCCTTTAACGTCTGCATCTTCCTGATCATCAGCAGACAATTGAATAGGTTTTAATTTGTCCAACCCTAATTCAGACTCAATTTGGGATATGCTTTTTTCACACACGGAAACACCAACTCCTCTGTTTTTAAAATTTGTGGAGTACGGCTTTCTTTTTGCTTTAATCCTTCCTTTTCTACTGGAAACTTTAAGCTTTACACCTCTTGTTGTAGTATTCATAATTCCACAACCTTTTACCCTTTATTCAAACTAGCAGGTCAATCAATTGGATGCTTGACATTAGCAGTTTTTTTCATTTTACGAAGAGCTTTTAATCCCTCCCGAACCCTAATTTCTTCAGGTGTGTTTCTTCTCTCTCTGGAGAAGAAACATTGATTAAAAGCAACCTCTTCAGCTTTAGATTAAAACTTAATCTCCATAAACTTTGTTCTCCGTATCCCTTATATTTTACTACAAAATATAGGTATAATGATAGCCCTTCATCTCTTCAGTATCAATATCTTATTCAAACAACATACATGAGGTGTCAGGAAATTGGGGAGTGTTGTACATGAAGTTTGGCACATTTTTGTCCATTTGGATTATATCCATTCGCAATGGTGTTAGCAGGATGTAGTAATAAGAAGCAGGCTGCACCAGAACAAGAAACATCCGAAAACTTCAATGACACAGGTATGCCATGATTAAACCCATTCTGGTTCAGTTTATGACTGGAAAGACTCCTGCAGCCGCTGAAGATTACTATCAAGTTGCGGTATGCATAGTTAATCAAGCTGTCAAGTGATCATTACAAAGATTGTGAAAAAGATCAGGTTAAATGTGGTGGGACTGCTTTAGCCAATGTGGATAGGGAGAAGCAGGAGCCACGTGCTTCTCCCTATCCGTTTTTAGAGTAAAGTAGCTCTGGAAAAAAGAGGGTAGCTTTTGTACCGTGTTCGTCAGATGTGATCGAGAAGCGGATATCCATTTTTTCTGCCATGACCCTTACGATAGACAAGCCGACGTGGGCACCGCTCGCTTTTGATAAAGCTTTTAGTCCCGGACCGTGATCGGTGATATTGACCATCAGTCCTCCAGCCACCCTTTCAGATTGAACGCCTACATATTTGCCTTCATGAGCGTGCCGTAAAACGTTTTGAAAAAGGTTGTCAACGATTCGTTGCAGCCATTGCTGATCAATGCGGGCTAAAAAGGTGCTTCTGAGAGAATGATTTCAATGTGGAAGCCTTCTTTTTCAAAGACAGGATACCAATCGGCAATACTTTCGCGCAACCTTCTTGATACATCTTGTGACGAAGGGTGAAAAGGGTATTTGTTGCTTGAGAGCAGTGCATAAGACAGCAAATTATCAACCAACGCATCAATATAAGATATTTTATCGTCCATGCGTGTGATGGTTTCCTGTGCATTTTCCCCGTGCGTTTCTTTTTTTAAGCGAAAGAGTTGTCCCCTTAGTGCTGTTAAAGGTGTTCTTAGATCGTGTGAAATGTTGGCAATCAGCGATCGTCTTAGTGTTTCTTCTTCTTTTTCCCGTTGTTGACTCGTCTGAATTTCAAAAATCATTTCATTAAAAGAATTTTCCAGGAGACCAATCTCGTCTTTTTTCCCTTGTCGAATCACATGAGGGAGGCCGGTGTCTTCATCTCTCGTTTGCATCGCCCGCTGCAATGTCAGGAGGCGCTTCCGAATGCGATAGAAAAACAAACCGGAAAAAATAATGAATAAGACGAGCACGAAAATAATGAGCACGAGATAAAGGGATTCATAGGCGCCAGAGAGGGGTTGATTTGATATTTTTAAAGAGGCGCGCTCCATTTCAATGATGGCCATCCCTTGGGCAGGGTCGTTTTGAAAAAAACTGACGACTGTAAAAGGATCAGCATCATACCCTGTACGTTTTTTCATAAAAGCGGCCGTATCTCCAGCTGACCACTGGCTGGGGACACCTTCCGGAAGCGGTTCGATGCCGCGTGTATAGCCTTCAGCGTCAATCCAATAAACCCTCGCTTCGCTAAATCTTTCAGCAACCACGTGCTGTAATGTGTTCATGTCGCTTTCGGGAGAGTTAATGGCAGTGACTTGCTCGTGCCAGAATTCCTCGATGTCATCTCCTGTTGTGCGTTGTGGTGGTTCTCCTAAAGGAGAAATTACGTAAGCGATAATGATATAGAGGAACGGCATAATGAACGGAATAAATAAAATGGCAGAAATGATCAGCAGCATATAGCGCGCGAGCAATGACTGGTGAAATTTCATGTCTGGCGAATGCGGTAGCCGACCCCGCGAATGGTCTCAATAATTTGAGGATTGCTTGGGTCGTTCTCAATCCGTTCTCGGAGGTGGCGAATATGCACCATCAACGTTTTGTCGCCGGCAATGTACGGTTCCTTCCATACGCCTTCGTAAATTTGCTCCTTCGTTAAAATTTGGTTCAAGTGGCGAAGCAAAAATTGAAAAATATGATACGGTTTCCCGCTTAAGACAATCTCTTCCTTCGTATCTGTATGAATCACCTGCTGCGTCGCGAGGTTAATTTGCAGATGGTGCAATGTTAATTGTCCTTTGTCAGCCTTCTGCACACGGCGGAGAACGACTTGAAGCCGTGCGGCGACTTCCTCGGGGTGGAAAGGCTTTGTAATATAGTCATCAGCAAAGGACAGACCCTGCAGACGATCATCGACTGCTGTTCGGGCTGAGATCATAATAATGGGCGTCTCAGGGTACGTTTTTTCAAACGTTGACCGAGGGAGAACCCATCAAGACCTGGAAGCATGACGTCTAACAAAATGGCATCTGCTTCCTTTGCCTTCTCCATTGCTTGGTCGCCATCTTTGAGCCATTGGACAGAATACGCATGTTGACTCAGCTCTTCCGTCAGCCATTCGCCAATATCTCGATCGTCTTCAATATAAAGTATATGTGTCAAAACCTTCACCGCCTTTTCATCTATCGTATCGTTCATTTTGGAGATTTGCAAAAACATCTGATTGGTCAAACACTTGATATGACTGTATTTAACCAAAAAACAATTTGAAATTTAACCTTGTTTTAAACAAGTGTTCTCTCCTCTTTAAAGTCCTGTTTCTACAATGGGGACAGAGGTGATGAAGGTGGAACATGTGATTGAAACAAAAGGATTGGTCAAAACCATTGGGTCAAAAAACGTCGTCAACAACGTTGATATTAAAGTTAAGGAAGGCGACATTTACGGATTTTTAGGTCCGAATGGTGCAGGGAAAACGACGACTTTGAGAATGTTGCTAGGGCTGATCAAGCCGAGTGAAGGACAGATTTCTATTTTAGGGAACCAGGTGTCCAAGGATCGAGTAGAGGTACTTAAACAAGTTGGCTCATTGATCGAAACCCCTTCTTATTATGGACATTTGAGTGCCTATGAAAACTTGGATATCCTTTGTACGTTGAGAGGGCTTCCTGCGTCTGCCATTGATGAGGTTCTCAATATCGTTGATTTAACGAAGGAAGCGAATCGTCCCGTGAAAGGATTTTCTTTAGGAATGAAGCAGCGACTCGGGATTGCCGCGGCACTCTTAGGTGAGCCACGCCTTCTAATTCTCGATGAGCCGACAAATGGGCTCGATCCAGCAGGCATTCAAGAAATTCGTGAACTGATTCGAACCTTGCCGGAAAAAGGAATGACTGTCATTGTGTCCAGTCACTTGCTTTCGGAAATTGACCAGATGGCGACGCAGGTCGGCATTTTACATGAGGGAAGAATGCTGTTTGAAGGGACCATCGAAGCATTTCGGGCTCGTTCATCTAAAACGATTCGTCTGCGCGTCAACAATCAAGATAAGGCAATGCAATTCCTTGAAAATCATGGATTTCAGCCGCGGAATCAAGAGGAATGGATTGTCATTCGTGCCATTCAGGATGAGGAGTTAGCGTTGATCATTCGTTTTCTCGTGGAGGTCGGCCTGTCTATTTATCGCGTCGAGGAGCAAGCCCAGTCGTTAGAATCGATCTTTCTTGAAATGACCGAGAAAGGGGCAGCGGGCGATGTGGAAATGCTTTAAAGCTGAATGGCTCAAGACTAAACGGCACGGATTATGGATTTTGCTGTTCCTTGGACCGGCAGGCGTGATCGGGTTGGAAAGTCTTAACTTTCTCCTCCGGTACGATTGGCTGACACATATCTATGAAGAGCATTTGTGGCAGGGTGTGCTGTGGGAAGTGAGTGCTCTGGCTGTGCCGTCAATTTTGTTAGGGGCTTGTTTGCTGACATCGATCTTGGCAAGTGTCGAGCATCAAGGTGATCAATGGAAACAGCTTTATGCCCTGCCCCTGTTTCGGTGGCGTCTTTACCTAGCAAAATGGTTGGTTTCCATATGTTTAATGCTTCTAGCGGGTGCAGGGCTTGCAGTGGGGACGTATATCCTTGGCGGGACGCTCGGGTTTGGCTGGGAAAAGGCTCCCCTAGTCTCGATCGTTACGTATAGTTTTTTCCCCATACTTGGAGCGATGCCAGTGCTCTCGCTTCAATTGTGGCTGTCCGTGGCCATTAAAAATCAGGCGCTTCCGTTAGTGGTAGGTTCGCTCGGAATGATTGTTGGAATGTCTATGAGGGAAGTGTCGTTCGTATTTTGGGGATGGCCGAGGGCTGTGATGATTATGGAAGACAAACAACTAATGGTTTTAACGATGGCAGTTAGCGTTTCAATGATCATTTTGTTCGCTAGCCTCATATACGTATCGAAAAAGGAGGTCTCTTCATGAGACGGCTGTGGATGTCAGAGTGGAAAAAGCTTAAGCGCTCAAAGGTGATCTCCCTTTGCACTATCGGAGGCATCATCGGCTTGATCATCATGGGTTTTTCATCTATGCCGATAGACGTTCCCAATGGCTTGCGCGAGGCGTTTATTCTACGCTTTTCTTTTACAGTACTGCCTTATGGCTTATTATTTTTTCCGTTGCTTACAGGCGTTCTGGCCGCTTTTTTATGTCGGTTCGAGCACCTTGCTGGAGGATGGCGACAGCTTATGTCTCTCCCGGTGAAAAAGCCGTATGTTTTTATTGTCAAATGGTTAGTCATGATTAGTTTATTAGGCGTGAGTCAGCTGATATTTGGTGCTGGTGTCGTTGCGGGCGCATATGTAGGACCGTTGAACGGTCATGTTGAATGGCAAAGCTTAAGTGTAGCGTTAGTGCTCAGCTGGTTAGCTGTCTGGCCGTTAGCTGCCCTGCAGCTTCTTTTATCAATGGCCTGGAAGAGTTTTGCGGCTTCGTTTGCAGTAAATGTCATGGCGGTTTTGCCGAACATTCTCATCGTTAACTCCGAAGACTTTGGCCCATTCTACCCGTGGGCACAACCTTTTTTAGCGATGGTGTTTAGTGCAGATTTGCCAAGTTTTATGGCTGATCGAACGACACTTCTTCTTGTAGTGACCGTTGGCTTTATCACATGCATGGCAGCAGGGATCGGTTATACGCTGCGGAAGGCGTACTGACACCCACACATATCAAGAGAAAGCGCATAGGCTGAGATGAAGTGGATGAGAAAGGAGAACGGAGGTTTTCTCATGATTGAAATCAGCCTATGTATGATTGTCAAAAATGAAGAAGAAGTTTTAGGGGATTGTTTAGAATCTGTCAAAGGCATTGCTGACGAAATTAATATTTTGGACACCGGATCGACCGATCGAACGAAAGAGGTGGCCGCACGATTTACCGATCGCATCTATGATTTTGAATGGGTCGATCACTTTGCAAAAGCACGTAACGCAGCGTTTGCGAAAGCGACGAAGCCATACATATTATGGCTAGATGCAGATGATCTATTGCTTGAAAAAGACCGGGTGAAGTTGTTGGCATTAAAAAAACAGTTAGCCCCCGAGGTCGATGCGGTCTCCATGTTTTATCATACAATGTTTGATGAGAACGGTAACGTGAGCTTTGAGTATCGAAGAAATCGTTTAGTGAAACGCGAAAATGGGTTTCGGTGGCATGGGGCGGTTCATGAATATTTAGCCGTTGGCGGCCATATTGTAGAGTCTGACATCGCGATTACCCATCAAAAAAACAAAAAGACAAATCAATTGCCAAAAGACCGAAACTTAAAGATCTACGAGCGGATGCTCGAAAAAAACGAAGAAATGACGCCGCGTGACTTGTATTATTTTGCCAATGAATTAAAAGATCATCAACAAGCTGAACGGTCTAACCAGTTCTATGAAAAATTTTTGCAGACGAAGAATGGGTGGGTTGAGGACAAGATACGCGCATGTTTATGCATGTCCGACAATTATAAGCAACAAGGAGATAAAGAAGCCGCTTTACACGCCGTACTGCGGTCTTTCTCATACGAAATTCCACGGCCACAGCATAGTTGTGAAGTCGGGGACTATTTTATTGAAAGAGAACAATTTGACATCGCTGCTTTTTGGTACCGCCACGCACTTTCTTACGAAGGAAAAGAACTGCCCGGATTTAATATGCTTGCTTTTTCTTCCTGGTATCCAGCGCTTCAGCTCGTCGTTTGCTATTGGCGGTTAAACGACTTAAAAATGGCTAAAAAGTATCATAAGATTTCAAAAAAATATCAGCCGACGCACCCGAGCGTGCTTCATAACGAAAGCTTTTTGAAAGGAAATTGAACGGCTGCATGATAGCCGCATACTTTTAACGTGGACTAGGTAGTCGACGATGCACCCTCTCCTTAGAACACATAAGATACAAGCAAACGGCAGAATAACTGCCGGGAAAAGGAGAGTGTATGCAAATGAAACGATATTTCCAAGCCAATGCTGCAGGAAACAGACAAAGCCGTCGTCGCAAAAAACATTGTCACTGCCATAAAAAACATCATTTTCATCCATGTGAAAGTGAAGAGTCTGTAGAGTCTTCAGAATCATGTTGCTGTGACCACAATGAGTCTTGTTCTTCCAATGAAGAAGATAACGTCGTAGAATACCATGTTCATTGTCACGATGGTCATCATGATCACTGCGATGGGGGTGGGAGAGAATTGGTGGATTTTCAAAGTTGTCAGCAAAAAGGTACGCTAAAAATTGATACGCCAAAAAACATGACAAAAGAAGAAGTGATTTGTCAAGTTGAATTGGATCATTCTAAAAAAGGTGATGTTGTCTATTTATCGGGCTCTATTTTTGTGGACTATGACACAAGACCAACCAATGCAACGTTAATGATTCGTAAGTCAAATAAATATCAAGATCCAATGTATGGGGAAATCGTCTATTCACAAAAACTAGAGAGATGGGATGATGGGACCCTACCAATTGATGCCATTGATTATTTGAGCAAAAAACATGGTGTCGTTTATACGTTAATTCTAAAAGTATCAGCTGGGCTGCTATTAGATGAAGAGCTTGAAGTTTCAAACACAACATTGACTGCAACACAGTACCGATAAAAACCTTTAAAAGTCTGGGGAATCCCTCCAGACTTTTAAAATTAGGAAAATGAATCAATTCTCCAAAAAATAGGACAACGCCAAAGCAGTCTTTCCTCTGTCGCATAAAGTAATATTGTACGTCGGTCCTTCCGACGAAAGCAAAGGAGGATGCAATATGGGATTTGAAATGGAAGAAGAAGGGCGTCGTCGTAGGAGAAAGTGCCATAAGCATTGTCACCATCATGATGAGTCTTCATCAAATTGGTGGGATTGGTGTCATGATGATGACGATCAGGAGGAAGAGGAAAGCGGATGTGGCTGCCGTCGTCGCCGACGCAGAAGAAATGTACGCAAGCTCGTTTGTTTTGAAGTACTAGGTGATGAAGATGATGATAATAACAATCATCACCATAAGTGTTGTAAAAAGAAGAAAAAGAGACACCGTTAACACATGATTTGTGAAAGGAGCCTGGACAAGTTGTTCAGGTTCTTTTGCGGAATTTGTGGGTCAACATCGGTAGCAAAAGTTTGAGGCATGATTCATACATTTTTCTTTTAAATATGAAACGGACACTTATTTTTCTGAAGAGCGGTGTTGGACAAATCACATTTGCATATGTGTATTTTGAAGGGAGGTTTGTCAACGATGCAAGAAGCATTACAATCGATTTGGACAGAGCGGCTTCATATACTTACAGGGAAAAAAGCCGAGGGCGATCAGGAATACTTACGCATTCGGGAGTCATTAGGAAAACGTGACATGCAGCTCGTAAAAGCAAACGTGTCTGTTCATACATCTGACCAAAAGCCGGATTCGGCAGACCATTTACCTTACCAAGCTCACATCCATTGGCTGTATCAAGGGAAAAGTGGTCGCTATTATAAAGAAGAACGCGTTGAGCCAAGAGTATTTACGAAAGGAGAAGACATCCCCAGTCAACACGTGGCTGAAAACAGAGAAGCACTTCCGGTTTTATTGGGAAATACAGACGAAACAATCAGGTCGTCCAGATTTCACTACGATCGGCGCGAGGCTGTCCGTTATGCAGACATGTGGTGGAATAGTTACAACCCTGCCTATCGTATGTTTGAAGTCGACTGCACAAATTATATATCGCAATGTTTACGTGCAGGTGGGGCACCGATGCGGGGACAGCCAGACCGCGCGCAAGGGTGGTGGTATACACATGACAATTGGAGCTATAGCTGGGCCGTCGCCCACTCAATGCGTTGGTATTTAAGTGGTTCGACATCAGGGCTAAGAGGGATTGAGGTTGAATCACCGCTTGAATTACACCTCGGTGATGTGATTTGTTATGACTTTGATGGGAATGGGCGGTGGGATCACAATACCATTGTGACGAATTTTGATGAATATGGTGAGCCGCTCGTCAACGCGCATACGTACAACAGTCGAAATCGGTATTGGGCTTACGAAGATTCAACAGCGTACACGCCGAACATTCAATATAAATTTTTTCATATCGTGTAATGAATATAGGTGGATAACGCCCTCCCTATGAGGCGTTTTGGGTGGTATAATACATGGGTATGCTTACATGAAGGAGATGTAGAAGTGTGGCGAACCATATCGTTTTATATCAGCCAGAAATCCCTTCCAATACAGGGAATATAGCCAGAACGTGTGCGGCGACGCAAACACCGCTTCATTTAGTTCGGCCGTTAGGATTTTCGACAGAAGACCGCATGTTGAAACGCGCGGGTGTAGATTATTGGGATTTTGTAGATATTCATTACCATGACAGCTTAGACGAAGTTTTTTCCACGCTCGCTGGTGCCGATTTTTATCTGCTGACAAAGCATGGAAAACAATTTTATAGTGACTTTTCATTTGATCAGCCACGGGACCAAGTCTTTATTTTTGGCAAAGAATCGACTGGATTGCCACCCGAAGTGATAAAAGCGCATGAAGACAAATGCTTACGCATGCCTATGACAGGCGAGGTGCGGGCATTAAACTTGTCAAATGTCGCTTGCGTCATGATCTACGAAGCGATGCGGCAGCAGGGTTTTCCTGACATGGAATAATGATTAATAAAATGAAACAAAAAAGAGCTTCTCTGTTCATGCAGGAGCTCTTTTTTGTATGGATTTACTTGCTTTTCCGTCTTAGCGCACTTGGTGGATCGTTGTACCCTGCGGTAAAAATAGATGCCAAGAAGGCTAACATGACGAGTAGAATAAGGATAAAACTCATTTAAATTCCCTCCTTATGTAGGGCATGTTCGCCTAGTATTATACGATACTTTTCCCTTGTTGTGAACGTTTAATCACAGAAGAGCAAACTCATCGGTCATGCCGTACGTTATTTCTGCATAGAGTGAGAGTAATTGAAAAGAAGGACCCAAGACCGACAAGGAGGTTCGCATGAGTATACTGAAAAAAATTCAAGAATCCAGAATAAAAGAACAAGAGCTCGAATGGGAAGGCACATTTGCTGAGTATTTGGAAATTGTGAAGGAACGTCCTGAAGTCGCTCAATCCGCTCATTCCCGCATTTATCATATGATTAAAGATGCTGGCATTACCGAAAAAGATGGGAAAAAAGTGTATCATTTCTTCGAAGATCAGCTTTTTGGCATTGAAGATTCTTTGGAGAGGCTTGTTGAGGAATACTTTCATCCAGCTGCGAAACGTCTTGACGTTAGAAAACGGATTTTGCTGCTGATGGGGCCTGTCAGTGGTGGAAAATCGACGCTCGTGACGATACTGAAGCGTGGACTTGAAAAATACTCTCACACTGATCGCGGTGCTATCTATGCGATTAAAGGCTGTCCAATGCACGAGGATCCACTGCATCTCGTTCCACAGCACTTACGGGAAGACTTTTATAAAGAGTACGGCGTTCGTATTGAAGGCAATTTATCGCCCTTAAATATGATGCGTCTCGAAGAAGAATATAACGGTAAGATTGAAGACGTTAAAGTCGAACGAGTGCTTTTGTCTGAAGAAAAGCGCAAAGGTGTCGGGACGTTCTCGCCTTCCGATCCAAAATCTCAGGACATTGCCGATCTAACCGGCAGTATCGATTTTTCAACGATTGCTGAATATGGCTCAGAATCAGACCCTCGGGCGTATCGTTTTGACGGTGAACTCAACAAAGCCAATCGAGGACTCATGGAATTTCAAGAAATGCTCAAGTGTGATGAAAAATTCCTTTGGCACCTGCTTTCATTAACTCAGGAGGGAAATTTTAAAGCCGGTCGCTTTGCGCTCATCAGTGCAGACGAAATGATCGTTGCGCACACGAATGAAGCCGAATACAATTCGTTTATTAGCAATAAGAAAAATGAAGCCCTACAATCAAGAATGATCGTTATGGCAATGCCTTACAACCTTAAGCTTGATGAAGAAGAAAAGATTTACCAAAAAATGATTGCCGAAAGTGATATGGCCCATGTCCATATTGCGCCACATACATTAAAAGTTGCAGCCATGTTTACGATTCTCACCCGTCTGGAAGAATCGAAAAAGTCCGGTGCAGACTTGCTGAAGAAATTAAAGCTGTACAATGGTGAGGAGATCGAAGGCTTTAACGAAGTCGATATTGAGGAATTACAGCAGGAGTTTCCGAACGAAGGAATGAGCGGGATTGACCCACGCTATGTCATCAATCGGATCTCCTCGTGTATTATCCGAAAAGACGTCCCTGTCGTGAACGCGTTAGATGTACTAAGAAGCATTAAGGATGGCTTATACAATCATGCCTCCATTTCCGAAGACGATCGGGAGCGCTATTTAAATTTTATCTCGATGGCGCGGCATGAGTACGATGAAATTGCGAAAAAAGAAGTGCAAAAAGCATTTGTCTATTCATACGAGGAATCAGCGAAAACGCTTATGGACAATTATTTAGACAATGTCGAAGCCTATTGCAACAAAAATAAGCTTCGAGACCCACTGACAGGCGAGGAAATGAATCCAGATGAAAAGCTAATGCGATCTATTGAAGAACAAATCGGCATATCTGAAAATGCGAAAAAGTCGTTTCGCGAAGAAATACTCATCCGAATTTCAGCATACGCTCGCAAAGGCAAAAAGTTCGATTATCAATCGCACGAACGTTTACAAGAAGCGATACAGAAAAAACTCTTTGCCGATTTAAAAGACGTTGTAAAAATTACGACGTCAACGAAAACACCAGATGAGCAACAATTAAAGAAAATTAATGACGTCATAGCTCGTCTTACCGATCAGCATGGGTATAACTCGACGTCTGCGAATGATTTGCTCCGCTATGTCGGAAGCTTGCTCAATCGTTAAGAATTTTCAGCAGGATGAAGGACAGAGCCAAATGCGCAACAAGGCTCTGCCTTTTTATTCAATGGACAGTCAAATTTTCGGGTGAAGGTGTATATTTATTAAAACGACGAAAGCGCCTATACAGGAAAGACTTCCTGGCGCATACGATAAAGGTACCTCTTCGTTTGCTATTGATGAAGTGAAGAGACAAAATAGGAAAGATGGAGATAAGGAGGGGGCCCATTGAAAGAGAAGGCGGCCAGCTGGGTGATCTCTGAGGAAGACTGGTCACTCCACCGAAAAGGCCATGATGACCAGATGCGGCATCAGGAAAAGGTGAAAGAAGCCATTAAAAACAATTTGCCCGACCTCATCACAGAAGAGAATATCATTATGTCGAATGGCAGAGACGTCGTGAAAATACCGATTCGCTCCTTGGATGAATACCGTATACGTTACAATTCTGAAAAGAATAAACATGTCGGCCAAGGAGATGGCGACAGTCAAGTCGGGGATGTGATCGCTCGTGACGGCTCACAAAAAGGTAATGGTCAGGGAAGCGGTGCTGGAGAAAGCGAAGGGGAAGATTATTATGAAGCGGAAGTATCTCTCCTTGACTTAGAAGAAGCATTATTTAAAGAGTTGGAATTACCGAATTTAGAAGAAAAGGACGAAAAAGAAGAGACGATAGAAGATATTGCTTTTACAGATATTCGCAAAACAGGGTTAATGGGGAATATCGATAAAAAACGGACGATGATGCAAGCGTTTAAGCGTAATGCATTGCAAGGTAAGCCGGCATTTCATCCAATTTATCCAGAGGACCTTCGCTTTAAAACGTGGGATGAGGTTATTAAACCAGATTCGCGAGCAGTTGTATTAGCGATGATGGACGTGAGCGGAAGTATGGGATTGTGGGAAAAATATATGGCGCGCAGCTTTTTCTTTTGGATGACTCGATTTTTACGAACGAAGTATGAAACCGTCGAAATCGTATTTATTGCACACCATACAAAAGCCAAAGTCGTCACCGAAGAGGAGTTTTTCCAACGAGGGGAAAGTGGCGGTACAATTTGCTCTTCCGCATATTTAAAAGCACTTGAGCTGATTGATGACCAATATTCACCTTCTTCCTATAATATTTATCCTTTTCATATATCAGATGGAGATAACTTAACTTCAGATAATCCTCGGTGTGTAAAGCTCGTCAATGAATTAATGAGCGTATCAAATATGTTTGGCTACGGTGAAGTTAATCAGTATCAGCGACATTCGACATTAATGAGCGCGTATCGACACATAGATCATCCGAAATATCGTCATTATATTCTTAAGAGGAAAGCAGATGTATTTTCGGCAATGAAGCATTTTTTTACGAACGAGCAGCAACGTAAAGAGGCCTAAACGCTTTATCCTATTGCTAAACGCTTGCATCCATACTGTCATGAACAATAGGTTTAATTCGCGCTTAGGCAACGAAGCGATTTCAAGCTAGGCTGAAAAGAAATGGAAAGGGTTCCAAGCGATGCTAAAAAAGAGCTGAGAAAAACTCGAATTTTACTCTGACCCTAAAAAGCTTATTGATCACGTTGATCTCAGTCGATCTGGGTCAATTTTACAAATGTGACAATCAAGTCGAATCGATAAGAAATTGTTTCATCATCGACCTTTTGATTGATTTTAAAGTAAAGACCTCCTCCTCATATAATCGCAAGAAACGTGTCACACTAACATTAAAAATGAGGAGGAGGTGTGATTTATGTTCGATGTGGTTGGACATTCGTGGCAAGGAAAACAGCTCGTTATCCATGTGCGTGAAAATATCGATGTTGAATTTGCTGATGAGTGGACAAAAAGCAAGCAGCGTTCTTCCCCTTGGTTCAAAAAAGTGTATACCTACATTGATCGAGTTTTACCGGATCAAAAGCCCGAAGCTGTAAAAGTCATGCTAGGTCCATTACTACTCGCAAACCTGCCTGGGAATGAACAAGCCATGAGGATGCCGTTAACAGAAGGGAAATCTCTAATAACACATATTCAATATCGTTGGGATGGTCAAGCTGTTCCACCTGAACTGGCAGGCATATTAAGTGAACATCGGAGACCCGAAGAGTCCGATCAACGCATGCTTTCTTTGCCGGTGCATATTTATCCAAGACCTTATGCGTTACCTCTGCCAGACGGACAACAGCTGACCTTTGAAGAGAGTGGCGTTATCCCAGCAGTTCATGAGTTGATGTGCCGTTGTCCATTGCATGGAAAAGTGATTTTGCCTGATACGAAGCGTTTACTTTTAATTTATCAGCTACCTTACCGTGCCATTTATGGAGATAAGGGCGTAAGTATCCAAGTGCTTCAAGAGGCACTCCAGCTGATTGGGTTTAACTGTCCAATTACAGGCGAGTTTGATTCTTTAACTGTTCATATGTTGCAAGAGTGGTTAATGCTAACAGAAGGGGAGCATACGGACGACCTTCAAGCATTTACGCCTTATCATCGTCGCCAGCTGATTCAACGCATTGTCTCACAGCCTTTGTCCCTTAAAGGAGATGAGCGCGCGCCAATGCTGATTAATCGGTGGAATACATTACAAAAAAGCTATGTTCCGCTAAACTTAGTTCGTTTAAATCAAGATGTCGCAGGTGAACATTGGTTAACTTCAGAGGCAGCGCACGCTTTAAGCCGGTGGATGTATGAAGGGCAGCGATATGGCATTCCAATGGAGTTGCACAAAGCATACCGTTCAGGTGCTGTGCAGGAAATGGCTTATCAGGCAGAGACAACAAATCCGTCTCGCGCCGTGTGTAAGCCGCCAGGAGAAAGTGAGCATCAAACTGGAGAGGCGTTTGATCTAAAACCTTTATATGAAGGTGAGAAAGAATGGGCGTTAAAAAGTGCCGCAAGCCATGGTTTTATTCAAAGATATCCTGATTCCTTACAAGAGTGGACTGGGCAGCCTGAAGAGGAATGGCATTTTCGCTATGTAGGAAAGGACATTGCCGAAGAGATTGAGAAAAAAGGCTGGTCGCTTGAGCAATGGTGGCTTTATCAAGGATTTGGCAGCAAAACATTTGAGAAAGAGCAGTCATAAGTCAAATCCTTCGCTAGCCAACGAACGCAAAGCACTTACGATTTCTCACCATATAAGATGCTTACACATAACGCCTGTCTCGCTCTTGTTTTCGGATTCCTTTTTAAGCGAGTATTGTTTAGCTGAAAAAGCGTGTAGACAGCGTTTTATAAACGTTGTCCTACACGCTCTTTTTTTATCCAACAATAATTCGTTCTTTCGGATAGTGGAAATGGTCTTTAGTCGTATCGCCTCGAATGAGGAAAAGGAAAGAGAAGATGCCGACTCGGCCGATAAACATAAGCAGCATTAAGATGAATTTGCTTAATGCATGTAATTCCGAAGTGATCCCCATAGACAAACCTGTTGTTCCGAAAGCCGATGTGACTTCAAAAAGAATTGGAATCATTGAGAAAGGTTCTACAACAGAAATGACAATAACAGCTGTTGCCGTAAGCAGAAGGCCAGTTGTCATAACGATAAAGGCACGAATGATATCTTCTAAAAATACTTCGCGCCGAAATACTTTAATATTTTCTCTCCCTCGAGCATAAAAGAAAAGCGTTAAAATGACGATCGCAAGGGTCGTCGTCCGAATGCCGCCGCCGACTGAGCTCGGTGAGGCACCGATAAACATGAGGATAGACATAAAGAGCTGTGTCGATTCGGAAAAAACAGACACGTCGATCGTGCTCATCCCGCCGCTACGTGTCGTTACAGACTGAAAAAGGCTGTAAAAGAATGATTGGTGCCAGCTCAGTGACTTAAAGCTATTGCCAATTTCTAAAATGAAAATAAATACTGTACCAATGACCGTCAAAATTAAAAACGTCACGGTCGTAATTTTCGTAAAGAGTGAAAACTGGAATGACTTCTCAGGGTTATAAAACAAAAAGTTTTTAACCTCGATTAATACTGGAAATCCAATCGCTCCAAGCGTAATCAAAATGATGTGGATGAATTGGACAAAATAATCGTTCGCATAAGGCTGTAAAGAGTTTGCCGTAATATCCATCCCTGCGTTTGTCGTTGCGCTAATGGCAGTAAAGAGTCCGTGCATCGCAGCGGTTTGCCAATCAGGGTAATACTGTAGAAAGTGAATGGAGAGAATGAGTCCGCCCACAGCCTCGATCGCAATGATTAGTGTTAAAATTTGCTTTAAGAGCTTTACCAAGCCAGCAAGATTGAGCTGGTTTTGATCCGCCATAATTAATTTCCGTTCTTTTAACCCGATCCGTTTACCGGCGATCAGCCAAACGAACGTACCTAATGTCATAATCCCAACCCCACCGAGTTGAAAAATCAGACAGAGTACGACGTATCCTAAGCCATTATAGGTCGTGCCGATCGTTTCAACCGTTAGCCCGGTTACAGATACAGCACTGACCGCTGTAAAAAGCGTGTCGATAAATTCGAAAGGCGCTCCGTCTTGACGCACCCAAGGCAAGCTTAACAGGACTGTAGAAAGAGCTACAGCAATAAAGTAAAACAACACAATTAATTGAAAAGTTGTGAACGGTGCCGATTTTTGGTGCCGGTTTTTTCGTCTAAGCATCCTTTGGTCCTCCATCGCAATATCGTCACCTATTATAGCAAACCCTTTAACAGAGACAAAGGAAGGTTTTATGAAATAATTTCAGCACAACCTCATAGACAAAGCGATAAATGATTTAAAAAAGACATAATAAAGTGTGTTTAAAGCAAAGGATAATAAGGTATATCTATGTTAAAACATCGCTCTTAAAGGAGGAAGCTATAGAATGAGACGGTTGTCGGGTAGGCAAACAGTGTGGATCGGTATGCTCGTTGGAAGTGCGGCTGGTCTCACTTTGGCAATGAAAGATCAACAATCAAGACAACATTTGCAAAATCGCGTGTGTAAAGTATGGCAATTTACAACAAATATGGTGAATGAAGTACGGTCGAATCCTAGTCACTATTCTGCCCAAGTCAAAGAAAGTGTCCAACAGCTCACAGCCTTAATGAAAAATGTATCTCAAGATATGAAAGATATTTCCAGAAAGCTAACGGATGCAAAGGAGCATACGGTCGATGCGGCAGCAATTGTCAAAGAGGCTGGCTCAGACATAAAACAAATTGGAGAGTCCGTGCAAAATACGACTCAAGATATGAGAGAAGGCTTTGAACTTACGCATAATGGGAAGCTTCGACCGAAAATCGAAGCTGTCCGCGAGCCAACACCGCAAATGGCTTCTGTGAAAGAAGAGCATTGACAATCCAAGGTTCAACCCATATAATTTTTTTCAAAGGGGAGTAGCTGTGACAATAAGGTCGTCATTACGGGAGAAATCCCCGGCTTTATTGGCAACGGAACCGTTGTTAGCAAGACCTTTGCCGAAAGTGCTGTTTTTTCAGCCTGCGGTAAAGGTCTTTTTGTGTGCCTTTCCTCGGAGCGGAAGCAGCGAATAGATCATTTAAATTGAGGGCATCACAAAGTCAAAGCCTTTAATTTAAAGACATTGAGAGGAGAGTGCATAGATGGATTGGACGTTATTGTTGGAGTATGCCTGGGTATTACTCGTCATTATCGGGCTGGAGGGGATTCTTGCCGCTGATAATGCCCTCGTCATGGCAATCATGGTAAAGCACTTGCCAGAGGAGAAAAGAAAGAAAGCTTTGTTTTACGGATTATTCGGTGCTTTTGTTTTTAGGTTGGCGTCATTATTTATTATTTCATTCCTCGTTGATGTCTGGTGGGTGCAAGCGGTTGGTGCAGCGTATTTACTTTTCTTGGCTGCCAATCATTTAATAAGGAAATATATGGTGAAGAAAGTCGAGGACGTCGGAGACAGTTCAAAAAAAGGGTCTGGATTTTGGATGACTGTCCTCAAAGTAGAACTTGCGGATATTGCTTTTGCGGTAGATTCTATTTTGGCTGCTGTCGCCTTGGCGCTCACGTTGCCTGATTCGCCGCTTCCTGAATTTGGTGGCTTAGATGGCGGGAAATTTATTATTATATTCTTAGGTGGACTCATTGGGTTAATTATCATGCGGTTTGCGGCTCATCTGTTTGTCGACTTGCTTCATAGAAAGCCTGGACTTGAAACGGCTGCCTTTGCAATTGTCGGCTGGGTAGGAGTTAAGCTATTGGTTTATACATTATCTCACCCAGGTGTAGGTGTCTTGGACGAACACTTTCCTGAGTCGACAGCGTGGAAATTGTTCTTCTGGTCAGTGCTCGTTGGAATTGCCTTGTTTGGTTGGTTTTTCTCAAAGGAACAAAAAGATACGACACCAAGCGAGGACAAAAACCACGATGTGCTTGAAGAGCAGGGTGACATTTCTGATGAGACGCTCGAGACAAAACAACAGGATCGTGAGCAATAAACGAAGGGTAACGAGCGTTTCCAAGTCAATTTAAAAACAAGAGATTCTTTAAACAGAAAGACAATAAACGTCGACTTTTCACCATTTGAGCAGACCTAAATACAGAAGGTCTGCTTTCTTAATTCATGATACAATAACATAAAAAAGATGATTGGAGATGCTTATGGAAGCGTGGCAGGAGAATGTACAGCACTGGCTTTTACACCCTCGCTTGGATAGAGAATTAAAAGCGATAATCGAAGAAAATAAAGAGAATACGTCTTGGCTTATTGATGGTTTTTACACGAATCTCGCCTTTGGTACAGGTGGGATGAGAGGAGAAATCGGGCCAGGCACAAATCGAATGAATATTTATACCATTCGAAAAGCAGCTCGTGGATTAGCTGACTATTTACTCCATGAGACGCAATCATCAGCTAAAGTTGTCATTGCCTATGATTCAAGACATTATTCTGAGCAATTTGCATTAGAATCCGCAAAGGTGCTCGGGCACGAAGGGGCAGACGTGTTTTTGTTTAACGCGTTAAGACCTACACCGGAGTTGTCTTTTGCTGTACGGTATTTACAGGCAGACGCTGGTATTGTCATAACAGCAAGCCACAATCCCGCTGAATATAACGGGTTTAAAGTGTACGGAAGTGACGGCGGCCAATTGCCTCCAAAAGAAGCGGATCAATTGATTTCTTACGTCAATCAGATTGAAGATGAGTTAGCGATCAATACCACAGAAAAAGACGTATTGTTGCGTCGACAAAAATTACATATGATCGGTGAAGAGATTGATGAGGCGTATACAAATGCGTTAAAACAAATGAGCCTCCAGCCATCTGTTTTCCATAAAAGTCATTTATCTGTCGTATATACACCTTTACACGGAAGTGGGCTTGAACCGTTTCTTCGTATCGTTGCTGCCCACGGATTTCAAGGTTTGTCGGTTGTTGAGCAACAGAAGGCGCCAGATGGCGGGTTTCCAACTGTAGCAAGCCCTAATCCTGAAGAACAACAAGCCTTTTCTTTAGCAATGGAGCAAGGAAAGCAAATGAACGCTGATGTATTGGTTGCAACTGACCCAGATGCAGATCGCGTAGGTTTAGCTGTAAGAAATCAACAAGGAGCGTATGAACTTCTTTCAGGAAATCAAACCGGAGCGTTATTGCTACATTATATTTTAGAACAACGAAAGCAACAAAAACGCTTGCCTGAAAATGGAATCATTTTCAAAACGATTGTTACTTCAGAGTTAGGGCGTGCGATTGCTCAGCATTACGGGATAACGACAGAAGATACGTTGACAGGCTTTAAATTTATTGGAGAAAAAATTAAAACATATAATACAGACCAGTCGTATGAATTTTTATTCGGTTATGAAGAAAGCTATGGATATTTAATTGATGATTTTGTCCGTGATAAAGATGCCATTCAGGCAGGAATGATGGCTATTGAAATGGCTGCGCATTACAAGAACGAAGGAAAAACGCTCTATGAGGTTTTACAAGAAATGTATGACACATTTGGCCATTACCGCGAAAGCTTAGTATCCATCACTCGAAAAGGAAAGAAAGGCTCTGAAGACATTGCTACATTAATGGCAGCCTTTCGGGAAAACCCTCCAAAGACAGTAGGAGGCGTCAATGTTGTTATGGTCGAAGATTATGATGCACAAAAGCAAACCAATTTAGCATCAGGGGCGTCGACTTCTATATCACTTCCTCGTTCCAACGTGTTAAAGTACAAGCTGGAAAATGAGGCTTGGGTTTGCTTGCGACCTTCGGGGACAGAGCCTAAAGTGAAATGCTATATAGGCGTTAAGGAAACGTCAAAAACAGAAGCAGAAAAAAGGTTAACAGCGCTAGAGAGTGACTTGCTGACAAAAGTACATACCTTACTTGATGAAGAAAGGTGAGTCGAAAGGCAAGCGGAAATTCAGCCACATAAGCGGCTAAAGGTTTTTGTCAAGCCGTTCAGCCTGTCATGAAAGCGTCTGTCAACCCAGGCGTGCAGGCGCGCAAGGTCCATGAGAGGATGAGCGAGCCAAACAACGACGTATGCGAGCGTTTGTCAACAGGCTAAAGGGAGGCAGTAACGCCTCCCTTTCATTACACATGATGAGCAGTTGTCGGGACACCGAAAGCTGTGTACGCATGGTCTAAATAATGGTACAGCTCGTTTTGGTGTGTTTCCACCTTTTCGTACTCCGTTTCGTAATACAAAGCGTGTAAATAATGCTCTATTTTTTTGGAAAGAAAATCATCTTTTGTGCGAATCATTAAAACGAGCATATCATCCACTTGCAGTCGGTTCATGAAATAGAGGGCTTTATCATAATCGAGTGTATTCACAACGTAGGCTCCTTTCTTTCCAACAGTGATCAACGGTTGGGGTGAAAACAGCACACTTAGTGTATGGAACCACGCCAAAATCATCGGGTGAAATGTTGGCCTTAGGTGGATGAATCTTCAAGGAATAGCGCAGCATTAAAAGCCGAAGGCTACCAATAAAGCGTTCATTAAAGGAACGCACAATAACCACCGACCAAAATATGCTACGGATGTTAAAGTCTGTAGTATATTTAATTTCAATGACATCCGTTTCCAGTGATGAACATCTGCATGATTTTGATCATTCCCTCATAAAATGCACAAAGTCTTTTTTTCATATAAAGGGGTTGTGACATATTGACTGGGGGAAGTGAACTAGAACGCGCCATTGACGAAATTACAGAAATTGCCGAAGGTTTTGGTTTAGATTTTTTTCCAATGCGTTATGAGATTTGCCCAGCCGATATTATTTATACCTTTGGAGCATATGGGATGCCGACACGCTTTTCCCATTGGAGTTTTGGGAAACAGTTCCATAAGATGAAGCTTCATTACGATTTAGGGTTAAGTAAAATATATGAGCTGGTCATCAATTCCAATCCTTGCTATGCATTTTTGCTGAACACGAATAGTCTCGTACAAAATAAGTTGATTGTCGCTCATGTTTTGGCCCATTGTGATTTTTTTAAAAATAACGCGCGCTTTTCCGGAACGAAACGAGATATGGTTGAGAGCATGGCTGCAACAGCCGAACGTGTCAAGCGTTATGAATTGATTCATGGTCGTGCTGAGGTTGAAGGGTTTTTAGATGCGGTGTTGTCGATTCAAGAACATATCGACCCCTCGCTCATGAGACCACAATTGCTTTGGTCTCATGACGAGGAAGAGGAATCTAATGACCAACAGCCTCGTGGAGAGTATGATGATTTATGGAATATCGGTGTGCCGGCGAAAGAAAAGAATAAGAAAAAGAAGTCGTTTCCACCGGAGCCAGAGAAAGATCTCCTGCTATTTATTGAACAGCACTCAAGGGAGTTGGAAGAATGGCAACGTGACATTTTAACGATGATGCGTGAGGAAATGCTGTATTTTTGGCCTCAATTGGAAACGAAGATTATGAATGAAGGCTGGGCTTCTTATTGGCATGCTCGTATTATTAGAGAAATGGACTTACCGAGCGACGAGGCGGTGGAATTTGCCAAACTGAATGCAAGCGTCGTCCAACCTTCCCGAACGCAAATTAATCCTTATTATTTAGGGTTGAAAATTTTTGAAGATATTGAAGATCGGTATAATAAACCGAGTGAGGACATGAAAAAACGTGGTATAGAGCCAAATAGCGGTCGTGAAAAAATATTCGAAGTACGGGAAATTGAATCAGATACGTCATTTATTCGCAATTATTTAACGAAAGAATTGGCGCATCGTGAAGACTTGTATTTATTCCAAAAGCAAGGCAAGGATTACAAAATTGTTGATAAAGATTGGAAAGATGTGCGGGATCAATTAATCGGCATGCGTGTGAATGGAGGCTTTCCGTATTTAGTCGTCACAGATGGGGACTATAAAAAGAACAACGAACTATACATTACGCATGAATATGAGGGAATAGAGCTTGACCTTAAATATCTTGAAAAGGTGCTGCCCTACATTTATCAGCTTTGGGGGCGAAATGTGCATTTGCGCACGGTTGTAGAAGGGAAGGATTGCTTGTTTTCGTACAACGGTACGCAAGTAGCACGAAAGCAATTATAATGATGACCCCCATGGCATAAATCATGGGGGTAAAGTAGTTTATAATTGGTTTCCTGTTGCAGACATTTGAGTTGCGATATACTCTGGACGCGGCGGACCATCCATAAAAGGTTGAACGAGCTTGTTCTCGACAGAATTATACACCATAAAGACGTTATTGCGGTCATAAGGTGTAATGTTACTATTTGAGCCGTGCATCGTATTGCAATCAAAAAGAAGAATAGAGCCAGCTTTTGGTGTCGGCACGTCGATGCCATATTGATCGACTTGCTTTCTCAAAGAATCATCGTCGGGAACACCGGCTTCCTGTTTCTTTAAGGAAGATGTGTAATTATTCGCTGGGGTAGCACCAACACAAGAGAGATATTCGTTATGTGATCCAGGAATTAACATTAAAGGTCCGTTAAACGTATAGTTATCCGAAAGGGCGATCGATAGACTGACAGCTCGCATCCGCGGCATGCCATCCTCCACGTGCCACGTTTCAAAATCTGAATGCCAATCAAACTCTTTGCCTTTAAATCCCGGCTTGTAGTTGACACGAGATTGATGAATGTAAACCTCACTGCCAAGTAAGTATTCTACGATATAAAGCAGGCGTGGGTCTTCGGAAAGCTTTTTAAAATAAGGGTTGTCACGATGGATCGCAAAGACGGAACGAATATCGTCATTTTCCGGCTCTGTAATGATTTCAGGATATGTCAGCCCTGTTTTGGCTTCTTTTAAAGCAAAGATTTCCTCTTGCATACGGCTGACCTCGTCTTGGGAAAAGAAGTCCTCAATGACGAGATAGCCATTCCTCTCATAAAAATCTTCCTGTTTCGTCGTCAGAGACGTAGGAATTCCTTTTCCTCTACCATGAATAACCGGATCTTGGCGCTTCATGATTTGCGGCTTGTCTTCCTGCCTTGAAGGGTATAGATCTTCCACTTTGAGTTGCATAATCGCTTTCAATCCTTTCTAAAACGATAAAGTTTTGAATGAGATTAGCAATGGTTGACTTACTCTTCGATGAGAGGATATACACCATTTTCATCATGTGTTTCTCTTCCTGTTAATGGAGGGTTAAACACACAAATGAGACGCATGTCCTCAGTTGCTCGTAAGTAGTGCTCATCATGCTCATTTAACGCATACATCGTACCATCGTTTATCGGATACACCTTTCCATCGGCAACGGTTTCAATTTCCCCTTTACCTTGGACACAGTAGACAGCTTCTAAATGGTTTTGGTACCAAATATGCGTTTCTGTACCCGCATAAATCACAGTGTCGTGAAATGAAAAGCCCATCTGATCTTTTTTAAGCAGCATACGGCGGCTTGACCAGGTTTCTGCGGTTGTCTCATTTTCTGTGCCAATAATGTCTTGCAAGTGACGAACAATCATAGATGTAATAACTCCTTTTTTTATCGTATTGTAAGCCAGCCTGTTGCCAAACGCTTTCCAGCTCTTTGGATCGCTCGTCCGCTTATGAACAAGCGCTTCTATTTGCGTTGGCGCGTAACTTGTCAAGCGTTTTAAGCTAGGCTGAGAACTGAGAAGTATCTGTCCTCGCGTCGTCATTCCCCGTTTTTAGGGAAGGTTGCCAAGCTTTTTTAAGTACGGAAATACATGATGGAGCCGGGCGATGATTAGCCCGGCGAGAGAATGTATTTTAAAAACGTCAATGTGATGATGCCGTGTCCTTAATGGCAGCTTTTATACTGTCTTCAAGGATGTTTAATCCTTTGACTAGATCTTCTTCAGTAATCGTTAAAGGAGGTAGCAGCTTGGCAACTTCACTGTCTGGACCTGATGTCTCCATGATTAAGCCGCGCGTAAATGCTTCTGCACAAATTTTTTCAGCAAGTCCTTCTTTGCCACAGCAAATGCCTTGCATAAAGCCACGTCCTCGTGCCGTGCCCTCAAGTTCTGGATAATTTTCCACAAAGCTGTTTAATGTTTCTTGAATGAGTACTGCTTTCCCTTGGACATTTTTTTGGAACGTATCGTTTGTCCAATATGTTTCTAACGCCTTAGTTGCGGCGATCATCGCAAGGTTATTGCCGCGAAATGTGCCGTTATGCTCTCCAGGGCCCCATTGGTCATACTCTGGTTTAATGAGTGTAATGGCAAAAGGTAGACCATATCCGCCGATTGATTTTGAAAGGCAGACAATGTCGGGCTCGATGTCAGCTGGTTCAAAGCTGAAGAACGTACCCGTTCGGCCGCAACCTGCTTGAACATCATCAATAATTAAGAGAATATCCCAACGCTTACATAGCTTATCGACCTCTTTGATCCATTTCATACTTGCCGCATTAATGCCGCCTTCGCCTTGGACTGTTTCTAAAATGATCGCTGCCGGTAAAGCGACGCCACTGCCTCGATCCTCTAAATATTTTTCAAGATATTTCAAACTATCTGAACCATCGAGGTAATCATCAAAGGGCATCGACGTCGTATGTGTCAGCGGCATACCTGCACCGTGGCGTTTAAACGAATTTGCCGTTACCGATAATGCGCCGATGGTCATCCCGTGAAAGGCGTTTGTAAAGCTAATCACAAGTTCGCGACCTGTCACCTTTCGAGCAATTTTAAGTGCGGCTTCAACTGTATTTGTTCCTGTTGGGCCTGGGAACATGACTTTGTAGTCTAACTGACGTGGCTCTAAAATGGTTTCTTTAAATGTGTGTAGGAAAGCTCCACGCGCATCAGTCATCATATCAAGGCTATGGGTGACCTCGTCGCTTTGCAAATATTCAATCATTGCTTCTTTCATCGCCGCTTCATTGTGGCCATAATTCAGTGCGCCGGCCCCTGCAAAAAGTCAATATACTGTTTCCCTTCTGCATCCCATAAATGATGCCCTTTGGCTTTTTTGAAGACGGTCGGAAAACTTCTGGAATAGCTTCTTACCTGTGATTCGTTTGTTGCAATCGCTTGCATTGTATCAATTGTTCCTGTTTTCATGAATGGATATCCTCCTGATTGGTAAGTTCTTTTTGTGATATAGGTCCAACACTGTAAAGATCTTCATCATCGTGGCTGTCCGGAAACAACTCTTTTGTAAATAAAGACGTTTTTTCAAAAGATGTGTTTAGCGAGTAAGCTAATCTCTGGAATAACTTACAAGAGGCATTGTTGTCCGGGGATATGGTCGCTTTTACATAGACGACTGGTTGACAGAAAGGTCTTTGCAACAAGTGTTGAAGTAATGAGGTCGCAATTCCCTTCCCTTGATAAGAGGGGTGCGTCGCGACTTGCCAAACAAAAAGTGTTTCAGGTTCTTTTGGAAGTAAAAAAGCTGAAACGAAACCAACCAGCTGATCTCCATCGTAGACGACGGCAGAAGTATCCTGATAATAATGACACCATAAAATGTAGCTGTACGATGAGTTTACATCGAGCTTACCCGTCGCTTTGACAAGCTCCCACACATGCTGTCCATCTGTTTTCGTTGGTTTTTTAAAAACGAGTGATTTGTCTTTTGTCGTTGCTTCTTGAATAAAGGTAATGTGCAGCACACCTCCAAAAAATATACTTCTTTAACCATAAAGGGCTTTTAAAAAGACGTCAAAACGCTTAAAAAGTGCTCTGAAAGGCTAAGCGTGCATATAGCGCAATTTCGTAAATTGACCTCGCGTGAAAAGATGATCACTTTGCCTAACGAGAATAAAGAGCAAATTCAGATAAACAAAAGGGTTGAGCGCTTTAGAAACATTTCGTGAATTGAAGCGAAGTGTATTTTTTGTTCTTACGATTGCTTGCCTAAGCGCCTTTATCCTAAAGAATGCTTGTACTTGATGAAAAAAAGAATTGATAAAGGATGTCATGAATTTATGGCGAATAAAAATAGTAAAAAGAAACGAAACAATTTCTTCTTAAAAACGTATAAATAAGATATAACGAAACGTTTATGATGTATCTATAAGAGGAAGTAATAAAACGACGCAAGTGCTGGAGGAACAGGAGGATAGGAATGAGTGATGGGCATCTTTCAACAGCAAAAAAATTGGTGACCAAGTTAAAAGCAAAAGGTGTTAAAGCAGAAATTTGTAGCCCGCGATCCCGTATCAGTCCCTGTCTTAAACAATGGTCACGACCAGAGCCTCAGTCATAAGAGAAAAACAACTGCTGTTAAGGCAGTTTTTTGTCTTATACCTTGTGTAACGATGTACATCGTTGTACAATGCATGTATCTAGAGGAGGTTTTCTTTGTGAATAAAGAAGTTGTTCGCGGGAGTATCGATTTATTAATTTTGTCATCTGTGAAGCGGAAGGACCGTTATGGGTATGAAATCGTGCAGTACTTACGCAAGGTGAGCGAGGGTGTATTTGAAATGAAAGAAGGGACATTGTATCCCGCATTGAAAAGACTGGAGAAAAAAGAGTGGGTGCGGTCTTATTGGACAGATGGTGATTTTGGTCGACGGAAATATTATTCCCTCACCGGGAAAGGGAAAACAGCGCTCGAGGAAAGACACGAGGAATGGACACGGTTAAATGATATGGTCGTGAAAATGATTGAGGAAAGTGGATCAGTCATTCATGAAAAATAATCAATTACGCGCGTATATTCGACGTACTGTAGAAAAAATGAACCTTCTTCCACGACAGAAAGAAGAGGTGTACGACGAATGGATGGATCATTTGCAAAATACGGCTGAAGAGCTACGTCAACACGGTTGGACTAATGAAGGGGCTGAGAAAGAAGCGATTCGGCAATTTGGTGATCAGCATGAGCTTATTCCTATCATGGAAAAAGCGTTGACACCTTTGCCGGTTCAATGGTTATGGCCGCTCGCTTCAAGCTTACTTTTGTATAGCTTTGCTGTATTTGTACCAACTGCTTTTGCCCACGATCAAGCAGGTATCGTCTTATTCATTTTACTTAACATCGCTGCGGGCTGGATCGGCACTTGTGGCAAACGCGCGGTTTTAGGTCACAACAAGGTGATCGTCAGTGCAAGCCTTTTATTCATGCTATTGTTGGTCAGTATGGCTCATTCTTTATCATTGCCACAAGAAATCGTTGCGTTGACTTGGATTGTACAGCTAACTCTGGTCGTATTCATTTATCTTCATGTCCTGCGCGAACCTAAGGACAAAAAGGTACTCGTGTCTCGAAAACAGCGATATGCCATTCATGGTATACAGCTCACAATTGGCGGTGTTGTCTTTTATCATGGGTTGTTGCTCAGCTTTTTTGGCCTTTTCTGGTTAGGATCGATATGGCCGATTGTCACTTTCGGTGGAGGGCTGATCTTCTTATGGGGGCTATTGTATTGGATACAATGGAAAGCTTTAGCTCATCACCCAAAAGTCGCCTGGTCTCTATGCGGGCTGTCTATGCTTGTCGTGACGAGTTATTCTCTATTGCTGTTGATATAATTTAAAGGAAGGTGACTGAAAAATGAAACGAACCCGATTGTGGCAATGGTGGTCAGGAATAGTGGTTTGGACGATGGCACTTTGTCTCGTTGGCTTTTCTTTGCCTGATGACGAGGAGGCGTTTTTTCAGCTTGGTGGCACGATCGATATTCATGAGGACCAACTGGTGTATACAGTTGACAGCCCGGAACTAAAACAATCTGGGATCTATATGTTTGATCTGGAGACGAAAGAAGTGGTGCAACTAACCGAGGAAGCTCCTAGTGAGCAACACACCCAACCTGTCGTATCCGCAGATGGAACGCAAATGGCGTATCTTGTGACAACACAAGGTAACGAAAATGAGCCACCCGCATCATTGATTGAGCTGATGCATTTAGAGAGCAAGCAGGTACGGACAATCACCGCTCGCGACGTGCTCGTGACGTCGATCGCTTTTGCGCCTGAAAGTGACGTTTTGTACTATAGTAAGGCGAAGACCTTTGACAACTACTCACCAATAGCGAAAAAAGCACCGCACGATTTAAATATATTCCGATATTCTTTAGGCGAGAAAACACATACTCAAATGACCGATGAGAATCATTACAGTATGAGTGATTTATCTGTGTCACTGGACGGTTCCGAGCTTTATTTCAGTACCTTTGACGGCACAGCCCAATCGTTGATGAAGGTGGAGACAGAAGCGCCTTCTACGCAAACACGCATTGCGCCTATAGATAAAAAAGATATCTACTCGCCTGAGTTTTCACCCAACGGGGAGCTTGTCGCGTTTACGAGACCAGCAAACCTTGGAGAAAACGACCCGCTGTATGAGTATGAGCTCTTTACAATGGATATGGATACGCGGCAAGTAGAGCAACGAACATCACTAGGGACAAATGTTCATGAGCTTGTTTTTGCAAACGATGATGCGTATGTTTATTTTGTAGAGAATAAAGGGTTTGGTTCTTATGAGCCAAGGTTTGCTTATTATCGGTATGATTTAGAGAACAATCAATTAGAGCCAATCGACATAAATTCGCACATGTCTACGGGAAGTCGCATTTGAAATAAAGACGGAGATCGCTCTTTGCCAAAGAACTTAAAATCAATTTTCTAGGCAAAGGTGAGCAAGTATGATATCTTGTGGAAAAGGATCAAACTTAACGAAGAGCCTTGTTAAAGAAGGAGAACGGTATATGGAAAAAGCAACGTTTGGAGCGGGCTGTTTTTGGGGTGTAGAGTTGGCGTTTTCAAAACTTGACGGTGTTGAAAGTACGCGAGCAGGTTATATCGGCGGGACGCTCGAAAATCCGACATATGAAGAAGTATGTAAAGACAATACCGGCCATGCAGAAGCTGTGGAAATCATGTTTGACCCGCAGGTGATTCGTTTTGAGACGCTGCTCACACACTTTTGGGAATGGCATGATCCTACGACTGTAAACCGCCAAGGAGAAGATGTCGGGACTCAGTATCGGTCAGCCATTTTTTATCATAATGAGAAGCAGAAAAAAGCAGCAGAAGACAGTAAACGTCAAATGGATGCTTCAGGTCACTTTAAAACTCCGATCGTTACGGAAATCACAAAAGCAGCGACTTTTTTTCCAGCAGAAGAGTATCATCAAAAATATCTTGAGAAACGTGGACAAACGTCCTGTTCAGTGGCAGCGAAAGGATGATGAAAACAATGAAGGACATTACAAAAACAGAGGAATTTCAGCAGCTTATTTCTTCCGAGAAACCTGTTGTCATAAAATTTTATGCAGGCTGGTGTCCGGATTGTGTACGCATGGATATGTTCATTCCAGAAATTATCGAGAAGCACACTGACTATGAATGGTACCAAATGAATCGTGATGACTTTCCAGAGCTCGCTGATAAGTATGCCGTCATGGGCATCCCAAGTTTACTCGTCTTTAAAAATGGTGAGAAAGTAGCTCATCTTCATAGTGCAAATGCAAAAACTCCAGAAAGTGTCGAGAGCTTCCTCGCAGAAACTGGTGTGTAAGAAGTCCCATTTCGGGGCTTTCTTTTTTTGGCTATTTTGATATGCTTGAAGCATGCAACGACAGGAGAAATAAGAACTGTGTCGAACGTTGTATGTGACACAAATCTACATAAGATGTGTTTGGAGGAGATCGATCATGTCAAAACGTATCGAAAAAGACACCTTAGGAGAAATTGCTGTCCCTGCGGACAAATACTGGGGTGCGCAAACGCAGCGCAGCCTGCAAAATTTTGAAATTGGTGAGGAGAAAATGCCTCCGTTGCTGATTAAATCTTTTGCTATCCTTAAAAAAGCGGCGGCTCGTGCTAACGCAGATCTCGGTTTGTTGGAAGAAGAAAAAGCGAACGTGATTGCAGATGTTGCCGATCTGATCATTGCCGGCGAGCTGAATGACCATTTTCCATTAGTCGTCTGGCAAACTGGAAGCGGTACACAAAGTAATATGAACGTGAATGAGGTCATCGCGTTTAAAGGTAATCAGCTCCTTGAGGGTAGTGAGCATACGTTGCATCCGAATGACGACGTGAATAAATCACAAAGTTCAAATGACACGTTCCCAACGGCAATGCATATTGCTTCCGTTTTAACGATGACAAATGATGTTCTCCCAGCTGTTGAGGCGTTGAAAGAGACACTAGCTGAAAAAGAAGAAGCATTTAAAGATGTTGTCAAAATTGGTCGGACGCATCTCCAAGATGCAACACCACTTACACTCGGTCAAGAAATCAGCGGCTGGAGAAGCATGTTAGAAAAGAATTTAACGATTATTGCCGAAAGTAAAGTGCATTTATTCGAGCTTGCGATTGGTGGAACGGCGGTTGGTACCGGTATTAATACACATCCAGAGTTTGGTGCACGCGTAGCAGAGCAGATTGCAAAAGAAACGAACCAGCCATTTGTTGCTTCTGATAATTTTTTCCACGCTCTAACGAGCCATCAGCCGATCGTGTATGCACATGGCGCATTAAAAGCTTTGGCTGCCGATGCGCATAAAATTGCGAACGATGTACGTCTCCTTGCAAGTGGTCCTCGCAGTGGTATTGGTGAATTAACCATTCCGGCAAATGAGCCAGGAAGTTCCATTATGCCAGGAAAAGTGAATCCGACGCAAAGTGAAGCGCTAACGATGGTTGCACTTCAGGTCATGGGGAATGACGCAGCCATCGGTATGGCTGCCAGCCAAGGACACTTTGAATTAAATGTCTATAAGCCTTTAATTATTTATAACTTCCTGCAATCGAGTCGTTTGCTTACTGACGGATTAACATCATTTAATAAAAATTGTGCCGTCGGTATCGAGCCGATTCATGAAAATATTCAACAGCTCGTTCAAAACTCTTTAATGCTCGTCACAGCGTTAAATCCACACATTGGATACGAGAAAGCAGCTGCTATTGCGAAGGCAGCGCACCAAAATGGGACGACATTAAAAGAAGAAGCCATGAACAGCGGCTTTCTTACAGAAGAAGAGTTTGAGGAATATGTCAATCCTTCCGCAATGGTTTACCCGAACGTTAAAGCGCGGAAGTAACCATAAAAACCCCGGAATGTAGAGTTCCGGGGTTTTGTCCATGATATTGCAATTATTGTTGTTGTCTGCCGCCGATTTGCTGCTGAGCCATTTGGACAAGGCGCTTCGTAATTTCTCCACCAACAGAACCGTTAGAACGTGAAGTAGAGTCAGGGCCTAGCTGTACACCAAATTCTTGAGAGATTTCGTATTTCATTTGGTCAATGGCTTGCTGAGATCCAGGGACGACAAGTTGATTACTACTGTTGCTTCGAGATTGATTTTGAGCCATTTGTTCATCAAACTCCTTCATATAATTTGAATGGTCTCATTGATGTGAGACACGTATACTTTTTGCTTAGACGGTCGATATTATTCATGCCGATCATTGTTTTTTAAAATTAATAAATAGAAGGAATTACCATCGATTGAAATACATAAGAGCTTCATTTTCACACACACTATCCTTACAACACGTGAGGAGGTGAAAAAAACATGGCTAACAATTCTTCTAACCAATTGGTTGTACCTGGCGTACAACAAGCAATTGATCAAATGAAGTATGAGATTTCTCAAGAGTTCGGCGTACAGCTTGGTCCAGATTCTACTTCACGTGCGAATGGATCTGTCGGTGGAGAGATCACAAAACGTTTGGTTCAAATGGCTCAACAACAAATGGGCGGTTACCAACAACAGTAACAACATGCCCCATACAAATGGAAACGCAGGGTGGTCATAGGCCACCCTGCTTTTTACTGTTTTCGCTAACGAACCATACATAAAAAAGGATAGACGACGTCATTAAGAGACGTCATCTACCCCGTAAAATCTTTTTAGCGAATACGCAGCTCAGAATCGATATCGAAGAAATGAGCTTTGTTCATATCAAAGGCAACTTTTAGCTTTTGACCGTTTTGAATATCAGTACGAGAGTCAACACGTGCAATAAAGTCATGGTCACCTAATTTAGAGTATAGGTATGTTTCAGCACCCATCAATTCGGCAACATCAATGGTCGCTTCAACAGTCGTTTCACTGGAAGATTCGATAAATACTGGCTCATCATGAATGTCCTCTGGACGAACACCCATAATGACTTCTTTGTTCACATACCCTTGCTCACGAAGAAGCTTCATTTTTCCTTCAGGCACAGCAATTTTAGAGTTTGCAATATGCAAATGCGTATCGTCAAGCTTACCACTGAAGAAGTTCATCGCTGGAGATCCGATAAATCCGCCGACAAACACGTTGTCAGGGAGTTCATATACTTCTTTCGGAGAACCGACTTGCTGAATAACGCCGTCTTTCATAACAACAATACGCGTCGCCATCGTCATCGCTTCAGTTTGGTCGTGCGTTACATAGATCGTTGTCGTTTGTAGACGTTGGTGAAGCTTCGTAATTTCGGCACGCATTTGGACACGGAGTTTAGCATCTAAGTTTGAAAGTGGTTCGTCCATAAGGAAAACCTTTGCGTCACGAACAATCGCACGTCCAAGAGCAACACGCTGACGCTGACCACCGGATAGAGCTTTAGGCTTACGGTCTAAATACTCTTCAAGACCGAGAATGCGGGCAGCATCCTTAACGCGACGGTCAATCTCTTCCTTTTTAAACTTTCTCAATTTCAAACCGAAGGCCATATTGTTATAGACGTTCATATGTGGATAAAGGGCATAGTTCTGGAACACCATGGCGATGTCGCGGTCTTTTGGAGCGACGTCGTTTACACGGCGATCATCAATGTAAAAGTCACCTTGAGAAATTTCTTCGAGACCGGCGATCATTCGAAGCGTTGTTGATTTACCACAACCAGAAGGACCGACCATTACGATAAATTCTTTGTCTTCGATTTCGAGGTTAAAATCTTTTACAGCAGTGACATCTTTGTCGTAAACTTTGTAAATATTTTGCAGGCTGAGTGTAGCCATGAAGTATTCCTCCCTTTTTTCTGAAAGCGTTTTATCTACTGACTTTATTGTATCTAAACTCATTCGTTGCGTAAATGGACGGGATGCACAAAAAAAGAATATACTTTTGTGCACCTCTGCTAAAATCCCTTGATCATGACAGAGTGGCCAGAGAGCAAAAGTGACTCTCTGGCGCAAGTGGAGTGGTGACATTCCTATTTTTCACTCTCTCACGTTTTTACGCTTTAGGCTAAACTGAGAGGAAATACTTCTATCGCTTTATTTTTCCTTTTTTTCTTTATTCGTTTGGCGAGGGGGAGATTCGGGTGGGAGATCTCTCGCTTCGTCGACCTGAGCTGTAGGCTGACCTTTGCCAATTGTGCTGGCAGCCATCCCCTCACTAAGCATCCGATCTACATCAATAAAAGCTTCTGCTCTTCCTTCGTATGGAAGGTCTTCTCGCTCTTTGCCCATTAACTCACATCCTTTCTATAGTATTAGTATGTGAGGGGAGAAGTAAGCTCATTCGCTCCTTTTTAACATCCCGAGATACCGTGCGTAATGAAACGGTCGTTGAAGAATATCTGCCCATTCGCCTGAAAAAGAAGGGTGGTCAAAGGCGGACTTTCCTGGTTTTGAGTTAATTTCAAGTAAACAGAGCTGATCGTCAGCGGTGACCGCTATATCAACGCCTGCTTCCCCGACCTCATCACCGTACATGTCATCAAGAACGTCACAAACCTCATACGTGAGCTGAATCATTTCGTTTTTTCGGCTTTTTGCTTCATTTGAACGGAATGTTTGTTCAGCTGGTAAAACCGTTCCGCCATATTTTGAATGAGTCGTTGGGTTGTGGTCAGCTGCAAGCTTTGCGACTATGCCGGTAAATTGCCAACGTCCGTTGTCCGTCTTATTCATATGAATACGATAATCTGTTGCTTGCCCTTGATACTTTTTTAAAGCGACCCCTTGCTGAAGAACGCATTGGTCAAGCTGATAACCATGCTGTTGAATGAGTTCATTGATATCTGTTAAAGAGCATTCTTCCTTATACATCGTTTTTTCATTTTGGTAATACACACATGTATAAGCATTCTCTTTTTGCTCTTTCTTTAGCTGGATAATCCCTCTGCCTGAGCTTCCTGATGTGGGCTTAAGATAAACGGTGTCATGTCGGTCAAGAAACGCCTCTAAGTCAAGACGATCTGGGGATAAGATTGTTTCGGGTAGGAAGTGCTTTGTCTTTTCATGACGAAGTAGCTGACTGTAGAGCTCGGCTTTGTCGAAAAAACCTGGGTTAAACCATGGAATGTCTCGCACTATTTTCGTCTTATAACGTAGTGCTGTTAATTCGTATAATTGCTCAGCCTGTCTGTTTGGTATTTTGTCATAAATGCAGTCTGGCATTGGCCAGATGTGACTTTGCCAACCTCTTTGTTCAGAAAAGAACCACCCTTTCATCTGCTGATCTTCCCAGAATACGTGGTGATGGCCAAATACGTACGCGATGACACCCGCTTTACTTGCTGCTTGTAAAAGCTGTTTAAAGGAAGGCGTCCGTTTACCTAAAGGCTGCTCTTCATTGTCTGTAAACCCTGCAGTGACAATGCCAATAATAGGACCAAGATGAATTTCTAAATGATCATTATGATCAACCGTCCAAACGGAAGCGCTGGGGAGACTTGCAGGGAGAAGAAGAGCTTGCGCTACCCTCTTTGATAAAACGAGTGAATTGTCATGTCTTGTCGACACCTCAACATCTTGTTTAAGATGAGTATGGTAAATAACGGCCGTTTGCTCTTGAGAACGAAGAGGTTTTGGAAGCTGTACAAATAACTGATCAGATGGCTCGACAACGAGTGGAAAAACGTTCTGCATTTCTGCGCCTCCTAATGAACTGAAGTCAAATAGACAATACTTATGCGGCAAGGTATGATGAATGCTATAAACGTATGCAATAGAATGGAAAGTAAGAAGGCTTTTCTTATTGGCGAGGAGGTTGTCTATGGAGATTGTTTTGTTATTTTTACGATGATGATCATCGGCGCGCTTGTTGGTGGGGTGACCAACTTTTTAGCGATAAAAATGCTCTTTCGTCCGTATTACCCTGTTTATCTCGGTTCGTGGAAAATTCCTTTTACGCCCGGATTAATTCCAAAGCGCCGTGAAGAAATGGCGCGTAGCTTCGGTCGGATGGTTGCAACACATTTAATTACACCGCAGCAATTTACCGAACTGCTAAACCAACATGAGCTTCGAGCAAAGATAGAAGAAAAGGGTGCTTCTTTCATTTCAGCAGTATGCCAATCAGAGCGTTCTCCTGAGGAGATAGCCAAGCAATGGGGAGAGGTTTCGCTCGTCTCATCTGTACCTCCCTTTATGGAGCAACATTTGGAGACACGGATGACAGAATGGTGGGAGCTCATACAGAACAAGACACTTGAGGATGCGTTACCTGCTGAAGTCGTTCGACACGTTGACGAAGAAATTCCTAAGGTGGCGGATTTGTTATTACATGAGGGAGTTCGTTGGTTAGAAGGTGATGAGGGCCGTCGAGAAATTGGTAAAGCTGTTGACGACTTTTTTGCGTCGCGCAATCAATGGCTTGGGATGATGCAAATGTTTATTGGACAAGATCGTATTGAGGATAAAATTCAGCATGAACTCGTTCGTTTTCTCAGACGGGAGCAATCGCGGCCTATGGTAGAAAAGATATTGCATAAAAAATGGCGTGAAATAAAAACGCAGCAAATCTGTGAGCTCGTCCGTTGGCTGCCAGCCTCTAAAATGCCTCAAGTGGCGGACATTGCACGCTTTGCCGTCAAGCGCTTAGCTATTGAAAAGACGTTACAGACGCCGCTCTACAAATTGATTGATGCGGAGATGGAAGCCAAGCTCCAGCAGCTTTGGGTTCAAGCATGTCCACGCTTCATTAATCAAGCAGGTGTGTATGTTGAGCGCATATTTAACACGCTGCGTCTAGATGAAATTGTAGAAAAACAAGTGGCGTCGTTTCCGGTTGAGCGACTGGAAGAGCTCGTTTTAAGCATATCGAAACGGGAATTTTCTATGATTACCTATCTCGGTGCATTTCTTGGCGGATTAATTGGTTTATTGCAGGCAGGCATTGTACTTCTTTTCCCTTTTTGATCGTTCATCCTATACCTTGACGTATTCTTTTGTTACGATGGGAACATCTCGTTTTTTTTGGAGGGAATATGATGGCAAATATGTATGATGAAGCGTATAATCTTGAGAAAGCAATCCGAGGAAGTGAAGAATTTCAAAAGCTATCAGAGCTTTACGAACAGCTACAGGCTGATGAAATGGCTAAAAAGCTTTTTGATAACTTCCGTCAAGTTCAAATGGATTTGCAACAAAAGCAAATGCAAGGAGAAGAAATTACTCAAGAAGATATCGAACAAGCCCAAAAGCAGGCTCAGCTTGTGCAACAGCACGATCTTATTTCTAAAGTCATGGAAGTGGAACAACGTCTTTCCCAGTCGTTGACAGACATTAATAAAATTATTATGAAGCCTCTCGAAGAGCTATACGGAACAATGGAATCTTAAGATATAAACAAGCTAAAAAGCAGTAAGCACATATAGAGGCTTACTGCTTCTTTTTTTATTCTAAAATGCATCATGGATGTCAGGGTTGTTCTAGTCTTATGCTCAAGGGCATATATTATATAAGACAATTGAAAGGGGAGGAGCATGACAATGGTCTATCGACTACTGGCTTTAAATGTAGATGGCACGCTCCTAAAGTCAAATGGGCGCCTGACCAAGCAAACAAAAGAGGCGATTCATTATGTAAGAGATAAAGGTGTTCATATCACCCTCGTAACAAACCGTCATTTTTTGGCTGCGCGAAAAGTTGCCAAGGCTTTAAAGCTTTCAGGAGAGATTGTCACACACGGGGGAGCTTTCATTGCAAAAGACACCGATTTTCCCATTGTGAACAGACGCTTGACAGGGGATACGGTCTTTTCTATTGTGCAAATCCTTGAAGCCTTTAAGTGTAGCATTCGCTTGCTTCATGAAAAGTACGCGCTTGGCAATAGTCATCCAGCAAAGCCACAACTCGTTTCTAAAACGGTGTTTGGCCTCGGAGACCCAGTCATGTACCCGATTCAATACGTTGAATCTCTGGGAGACTATGTGCGCGATCAGCCGCTCGATGTACCCAAAATTGATTGCCATTTTTTGAAGACCACGTGATGGAAAAAGCAATTGAATACATCCAAACGGCGTTTGAAGATTTAACAATCGTCAAAGAAGGCTCGCGGCACATTTCAATTCTTCCGTCTGGTGTTCATAAAGCATACGGGCTGCAACAGTTGGCACGAGTGCTTGAGGTTTCACAGGATGAAGTCGTCGCCATTGGAGACGACCTGTCTGATATGCCGATGATTCGGTGGGCTGGCCTCGGTGTTTCGATGGGGCACGCACCATTTGAAGTGAAACAGGCTGCTGACTGGATTACTCGCTCACAAGAAGAGAATGGTGTCGCGTATATGGTCAAAGAACTTTTTCGCAAACAGCTTGACACAGGCTTTGTCCACTCGGTGACGATTAAAAAATAGATTGCCTTCCTCTAAATGGGGAAGGCAATTGCTTTTCGTTCAATGGTTTTGTACACTGAAATACAGCAATCATTCATGAAAGGGGGCGAATAAGGTGCGTACAATTTATATCACTGGAGTTCCAGAACGTGTTCATCCTTCGTTACGCCGTATTGCAGATTTGTTCTTTGAAACGACAGATATTGTCACGACGAAAGAAGAAGCTGATCTTCACCTTGATGTTGTGGAGGATGATCGACTTACTGTATGTGTGGCGACATCTGACAATCGTTGGGAACGCTGGATTCATTTAGAAAATAGTGATGATCCTCAAGAATGGAAGCGAAAGGTCAACGACGTGTTTTTACAGATTCTTGAGGAAATGACAGGGATGAAGCAGCCGTGGGGGATTTTGACCGGCATTCGTCCGACGAAGCTATTCCATACGGGTTTACGCCAAGGGCAATCACCGGATGAGATAGAAACAAATCTTCAGAAGCAATACAGGATTCATTCGGAAAAGACAGCTTTAATGAACCAGATCACCGAACGTCAGCTCGCGGCATTACCTGATTTATATGAGCTGCGCAAAGAGGTTAGTATTTACATAGGAATCCCTTATTGTCCTACAAAATGTGCTTATTGTACATTTCCAGCGTATGCCATACGCCGAAAAAGTGGACAGGTAAACGGTTTTCTTCTCGCGCTTGAAGAGGAAATGGAAACGATCGGCGCTTGGCTTGTCCAAAATAATATTAAAGTGACAACCATTTATTTCGGGGGAGGCACACCGACGAGCATCACTGCTGAGGAGATGGACAGGCTGTATGCTCATATGTATAAAACCATTCCGGGCGTTTCATCAGTCCGTGAGCTCACGGTAGAAGCGGGCAGACCTGATACGATTACACCCGAAAAAATTGATGTATTAAAAAAATGGAACATTGATCGAATTAGTATTAATCCACAATCGTATACCCAAGAAACATTAAAGGCCATTGGGCGCCATCATACCGTGGAGGAAACCATTGAAAAATATTGGCTTGCGAAAAGCATGGGGCTAGATAATATAAATATGGACTTAATCCTCGGTTTGCCAGGTGAAACGACGAAAGAGCTTAAACACTCGTTAGATGAGACGGAAAAGCTCATGCCTGCTTCACTCACTGTTCATACATTGTCCTTTAAACGTGCCTCAAAGATGACAAAGCAGCGGGATAAATATCAAGTGGCCACTAGAGACGAAATTGGACGGATGATGCAAATGGCACAGGAGTGGATGGCAGAGCGTTCGTATTTGCCGTATTATGTTTACAGACAAAAAAATATCCTTGGCAACTTAGAAAACACAGGCTACTCTAAAAAAGGCGCTGAGAGTCTTTATAATATCATGATTATGGAGGAGAGACAGACGATTATCGGTATTGGTTGTGGAGCAGCGAGTAAGTTTGTTCACCCACAAACTGGAAAAATTGAACGCTTTGCCAATCCGAAAGATCCTGCCTCTTATTTAATGACACATAAAGAAGCCATTGCAAAAAAAATACATTTGCTCAATCAGACATTTTCCATAGATCCACATACGAATGAGCAGCATGAGATGGGGGAGCAGAATGAATCACATTCGTCAAGAAAAGTGGCAGGAGTATCAGCAAAAGAATGAACATCGTGCGCGGTTACTGATCAGCTGTCCTGATCAACCCGGCATTGTCGCGGCGGTTACGGCATTGTTAGCAACACATCAAGCGAATATTATTGAGTCAAGTCAGTATACGACTGACCCTGTAGGCGGGCGTTTCTTTCTAAGAATTGAATTTGAGGCTAAAGAGCTTGACCAGTTTACGGCGTCCTTTGAGCCTGAAATGAAGAAAACCGCTGCATCGTTTCAGATGGAATGGCGTCTTGCATTGGCAACAAAACGAAAAAAAATGGTCATCTTCGCATCGTTAGGGGAACATTGCTTGCTTGAACTGCTATGGCGTTGGCAAGCTGGAGAGCTCATGGTCGATATCCCAATGGTCATTAGTAACCATGAGGTCTTGCGCGAGCTTGTCGAGCCACTCGGTATTCCATTCCATTATATCCCTGTTACAAAAGAATCGAAAAAAGAAGCTGAAGCGGAACAGCTTCGCTTGCTCGATAACGATGTTGACCTCGTCGTCCTGGCTAGGTATATGCAAATTCTGTCTCCAGATTTTATTCAAGCCTTGCCTGAACGAATTATTAATATTCATCACTCTTTTTTGCCAGCATTTGTCGGAGCACGCCCGTATGAAAGAGCATACGAACGTGGAGTAAAACTGATCGGGGCTACATCGCATTACGTCACAAATGATCTTGACGAAGGGCCGATTATTGAACAGGATGTTGCGAGGGTCAATCATAAAGACTCACTGGCAGATATGAAAAGAATTGGCCGAACCATTGAACGTAACGTTCTCGCCAGAGCAGTCGCTTGGCATGTAGAGGATCGCGTCATTGTTTACAATAATAAAACGGTTGTTTTTTAACAGCATGATGTACAGAAGCCGAGTCCTTTAAGGACCCGGCTTTTCCTGCGAAAGACGTTCAAACAAGGGAGATAAAAATGGCAAATCGGGACATTTGTCTAGCGCATTATATGTGCCTCTGCATATGCTAGCTAAGGAAAAGAGGAGGTGGCTTACATGAGTGCTTGTGGATATGGGTATGGCTCTAGCTTCATTTTGATTGTCGTATTGTTCATTTTACTCGTTATTGTTGGAGCAGGTGCTTCAGGCATTTGCTAATTGTTGTTAAATAGCATGCGATAGAGAATGGCTTCATGCGGGGCCATCTCCAAGGATTTTTGAAAGGAGGACGTTTTAATATGGGTTACTATGGTAGAGGTTGCGGCTGTGGTTACGGTTATGGTGGACCTACCGCTGGCTATGGTGGATACGGCTGTGGTGGCGGCTATGGTAAAGGATTTGCGTTAATTGTCGTATTATTTATTCTCTTGATCATTGTAGGAGCAGCGTGGCTCTAAGATAATGTGGGAGGGCTTTTTTAAAAGTCCTCCTCTTAGAATTGTAGACAACATTTAACATGTGTTTTTGTAATAATTTTTCTCATCTGAAGTGTAAAGCGAACGAAAGTCTTGAATGGAAGAACGGAAGCTCATCCACAGAGAAGAGGGATGAGAAGAAACAATTGTACAAGCGTCTCTGAAAGGAGCTTTCCGAAGGCTATCTTTTAAATAAGAGATGATTTGGGTATACATGAAGATAAGGTGCACTTGACGAATGAAATTGAAGCTATAGGTTCTCGATTGCGAGTGCGTTAAATAACGTTCCGTGATAAAATGAACATTAGTGTTTCATACCTTGAGGACAAAGTACATGCTATCTATAAGGCACATGAAAGCCGATTAGAAATGTGTGAAGTAATTGATGGACGGGTAACTTGAAAGAAAAAGCCAGGCGAGTGGTGTAATGGCGGAATGATGAGGGGGGCAGAAGTGCTCTGTCCGGAAGGCAGGTGGCCCCGTCCGCTGTAGAAAGGAATGAGTGCATGACTGCCGAAAAAGATTGGTACCTATATGAGCAAACAAAAGAACAATTTATTCATATCATCGCTAAAAATATGAATTTATATGGAATTACCCCGTCTGTCGGTCGTCTGTATGGCGCTTTATATTTTTCAGACGAACCTATGACTTTGGATGACATGAGGGACGCACTCGGCATGAGCAAGACGAGCATGAGTACAGGCGTTAGACAGCTAATGGATTTAAAGATGGTTGAGCCTGTATTTAAGCGCGGGGTACGAAAAGATTTGTATACGTCTGAAGAAGACTGGTATAAATCTTTTACAGCTTTATTTTCCGCACGCTGGAGAAAAAGCATTGAAAAAAACTTAGAAGAGCTGAATGAAGCAGAGCAAGTGCTCAAGGAGCTTCAAGCAAAGACAGAGGACACCGTGCTCGCTAGTCATATTGAAGAAGACTTAAAGCGATTAAATTACGGTGCGAGCTATTATCGCTGGCTTCTACGGTTGATTGTCACAATGGAGAGTGGAGAAATTTTTGAATTTGTGCCGAAAGAGCCGCCAAGCTAAACGGAGTAAAGTCTGGGGGAAATGGTCATGAAGAAAGGCGTAACATTTTGTGAAGTTGGGGAGCAATTTTCGGATTTCTTATTAATTAAGTCTTCTACGCGAGGCGTAGCGAGCAATGGAAAGCCATTTTTAACGCTCATGCTTCAAGATAAAAGCGGCGAGATTGAGGCCAAGCTTTGGGATACAGGGGCGGAAGAAGAAAAAACATATCATGCGGAGAACATTGTAAAAGTTCTTGGCGAGGTGACGAATTATAGAGGTCGCCAACAATTAAAAATTAAAAAAATTCGTCCTGCAACACCCCAAGATGGTGTTTCCGTGACGGACTTTTTAGAAACTGCCCCTCAATCAAAGGATGAGCTTTTGGATGAGATCACATCATATATTTTTGATATGAAAAACCCGCATTTACAACGAATTACGAGACATCTTGTGAAAAAGCATCAACAGGCATTTCTTGAATATCCAGCAGCGACAAAAAACCATCATGAATTCGTATCTGGGCTTGCCTATCATGTTGTACATATGCTCAGACTAGCTAAAGCGATTTCGGGCATTTATCCGAGTCTGAACACTGATCTTTTGTATTCAGGTGTCATTTTGCACGATCTTGGAAAAACAACAGAGCTTTCAGGTCCTGTCAGTACGACTTATACCGTTGAAGGAAACCTGCTAGGGCATATTTCTCTAATGGCTAATGAGATTGCACAAACAGCGCTTGAATTAGACATTCAAGCCGAAGAGGTTACACTCCTGCAGCATCTCGTGCTTTCTCACCATAGTAAGGGAGAGTGGGGAAGTCCTAAGCCACCGATGCTTCGAGAAGCGGAAATTCTTCATTACATTGATAATATCGACGCTCGAATGAATATTATGGACCGGGCATTGGAACGGACGAAGCCTGGAGAATTTACGGAACGTTTGTTTCCTATGGAAAATCGTAAATTTTATAAACCATCTACAGAGAATGAATCATAATTAAAACGCCCTTCTCATAGAGTAAGACAAGTCATAAAAGGAGGGCGATGTAACGGATGGAATCCTTCATTTTATACGGTTTGTTAGCAGGGATTTTGTTTTGTGCGACAATGATTTTACGAACAGGTCGACAAGAAGATAAACAAAATGAAGCGTACATTGAACAAGAAGGACAAAAATATATTGAGCGGCTTGAAGAAGAAAAAAGACGAAGAAGCGAGCATGTGGAGTCGGTGTTGCCATTGAACAAAACCGACGCACACGAAAAAAGCTGATCCTGAAAAAGCGGATCAGCTTTTTATACGTGATATGACCAGTAGCCAGTTTTTAAGATAAAGAAGATAGCTGCAACGCTACCTTCTTTAAGTACTGGACTATTATACGACTACATACCAGGTGGCATCATCATTTGGTTTTGTTCAAAGAGTCCTTCAAAAAAGGCATCATTGTATTTAATATCTTCTTTCGCTGAGTTAATTAATTCCTGCACCTTCATCGGATCAGCTTTACTTAATTTTAATTGCATCGTAATATCTTCTTTCATGTCTTCGAAAGCTTCAACCTCTTCTTCAGAGTCTTTCTTCTCGGTAACTTTAATAATATGGAAACCGTGTTCTGTTTCAACAGGCGCACTAATCTCATCAACCTCTAGTGAATAAGCTTTATCTTCAAACGGCTTTACCATTTGTCCAGGACCGAAGAAGCCTAGATCGCCGCCTTGCTGAGCAGAGCCATCTGTTGAATACTCCTTAGCAAGCTCTTCAAATGATCCACCGTTGTCCAATTTTTCTTTAACTTCATTCGCTGTTTCTTCATCTTCAACTAGAATATGACTTGCCTTCACCTGTGTTCCCATACGATCGTAAAACGTTTGAACATCCTCTTCAGCCACTTCAACACCGTCGGTTAGTGCTTTTTGTTGAAGCTTAAAGCTATAAATTTCATCACGCAAATCTTCTTCAGATTGTCCGGATTGTTCTAATGCTTGCTCATACGTTTCCTCGTCTTCAAAGCCTTCTTTCAGACGAGCAAACTCCGCATCTACTTCTTCGTCAGTGACGTCGTATTTATTATCTAAAATCTTCTCGGTCACAAGCTGCTGCATCACTTGTTTCCCAGCCTGTTCCTTCATCGCTTCGTACAGTTCATTCTGAGTCACTTGTGCGCCGTCGATCTCGACAAGGACTTGTGAATCGTCTCCTCCATTCGGAGCAGTTGCCTCAGAATCATCACCGTTATTGCAGGCGGCGAGAGCAAGGAGGCTTGTCGAAAGTGCGACCGAAGCAAATACTTTTTTCATCTACGTACACTCCTAAACATGGAATAATATCTTTTCCCTTCCCTAACGAGTATTAAACCATTTTTTCTACTGTACTTCAAGCGAGCAATTGGAAAAAAAGCACCTTTCATAGAGAAAGGCGTGTGAGAACATATCTTTATGCTAGTAAAACCTCAACATAAGAAGAAACCAACAATATAGTAATAAGAACATTAATGGTACGGAACACTTTTTGTTGGCGCTCATCAGGGATTTCCCTTTGCGTGACAAGGGAGTTCGTGAGTGTATTAATCCAGAACAGAATGAGCAGGGCAAAAAGTGTGAACATAAAAAACAGCCATAACATGAAAAGACTCCCTCCAATCGAAGCATACGTTTACCATAGCAAAAAAACAAAAAAAGATACAGTCTTGTCTATCGGTCGAAGTGTATTTTCAACAAGATATAAGGTTAAAGCGCAACCTTACATTGGGCTTTGTTTTTGAATTAATACTTCATAATTTTCATTGTGTTTTTCAATGACACTATGTTTCGGTGCACGCGACATTGCGATCAGATAGGCATAGTCCGTTGTGCTTAACCCAATATTTAAAGCGGCCGCCATGCTAATAAAGTGGGCATATTGCGGGAAAAGCAAAATCAAGCTAAACAATATCGGTGTTCCAATAAAGGTTGGTGCCCATAAGGAAGAGACCATTAAGGGTTTAGTGATTTGTCGCGGATACTTCATTTGAACTACCGGAAAGCGATGAACCCATTGAATACAGACGCCGGCTTTTTGTTTAGCAAAGCGAAACGGCAAATAGTGGAGCACGACATGCAACGGTTGTGTCAAAAGAAGTGCGGCGAATAGAACGAGCGCATCATCCTGCGGTGGAACGTTGATCAGCAAATCAATGGGGAGATACAGCAAAATAAAAGCAAAAATAGTCGTTACACTAGCTAATAACCGCAATCGCTTGCTGCCAAACTCATGTTCAAGGTTAATACTTTTCCAGCAATTCATCATGTTCACCACCCATAAAAAGAAGTCTCATTTAGATAGAACCCTTGATAATGTAGCGTGTTTAACTGGTTTTTACAACCCTTTTTTTAAAACAATATGAATCTGATATTAAATGTTTACAATCGTGTTAAATAACCTGAAAAAACTCGACATGTTGTTTGGGAATGAACCGCATCCTTTCACTAGTGAACGAACATTTTACACCCTAATCATTTGCAATTCGGAGAGGGGCATAAAAAAATGCAGACAAAGTCGTTTTAGACTTTATCTGCACTCCGTTTACGGTTAAACACCTGCCTGTTTCACACCCTTGACTTTAAGTGACTGTGGCCGGCGTTGAACGGTTTAAATGATGAGTTTGCAAAGATGCTTCAAATATACGCATAAAATCATCACCATAAATTTCTCGGACGATGCTGACAATTTCAATCAGCTCGGGATGTTTACCATATACGTTGCGAAGAGGTTCGGCACCAGTGTAAATCGCAAACTCATTCGGGTTAAAAGCATGCATCGTTTCTTCAAAGAGTGAAGCACCTTGCTCGGTTAATTGAATGTACGTATTTCGCTTATCATTTTCTTTTTTTGAGAATGATAAATACCCTCGATTTTCTAGTTTTTTAGAAAAATTAAATGCGGTGGACACATGCATCACGCCAAAGTTGGCAATTTCAGATATCGAAGCACCGTCCAAATGATAGGTAACCCAAAGAATATGGTGTTCATTTATATTGAGCTGAAAAGGCTTTAGCCAAGCTTGCCAATCTTTTTCAACCGACTTCCATAAGGCTTTGCTTAATTGCGCTACCCGATGGCTGAACAATAGCGCTTCTGTAACGTTGGTTTTTTCTATTTCTTTCATTAGTCCGCCTCGAGCCCCCCTCATCTTTATATACTATTATGCCACAAAAATAAAAAAGTTAAAGAGGAGATGAATAAAAATTCATTATTTTTCATCTCATCATCGCGTTAAGGCGTGGGAACAGAAACGTATTGTGTAAATATAGGGTGCGGGAACCGATATTTGCTAATGAAAGTTAAAGCATCACATCATTTGCATGTTAATTAATATTCATGAATAATCAATTCGGCGATATCGATTGTATTATTTTGATGAGATTGCTTAGCAGGTAGGCTAAATGTGGAGAGAGTAAGTATGTGATTTGCTATGACTTCGTCATCCCGTGATCTAAATCCTCGATAAGCTTACGAGTCACTTTTAAAAAATGTGCCAATGTCTTAACTTGACAATCTAAATCAGAGTAATGACCATGCTTTTGAATTTGTATGAGGCTTTCCTGCTGTTTTTTTATATGCGACAATAATGGGTCTGTCATCCCATGTTTAAACTGTTTGTATAAGTCCTGTTCGGGAATGAAGTGGTCTTTTCTCGACCCTTTCACCCAGACTTTTTGGACCATATTCATATGGGCGAGCGTTCTTAAATTTTTATTGACGGTCGTTTTACTCATTCCGAGAGAAAAACTAAGGTCATCAGTCGATTTTGGTTCTTGATCTATATATAGACGACTAAGTACCCTTGCTTCAGAAGTAGTAAGTCCATAAATTTGAATCCATTGTGTGTATACTTGAAACAATTCTGAGGCAGTTTTCTTTTCCATGATAAGCCTCCTATATTATTCGTCTATTGATAAAAAATAAATGATAAGGATTTAGAACATATTGATTTTGCTGAAATTAGTAAATGGTGTGACGTATGTCCCTTATTATGTTACAGAACAAAGTGACAAGGTGAAAGGCAGGTTTTTATAAGGATTTAGGAGGGATTTGCCGAAAATAGGAGCATGACGATGTATATTTTGTACAGTTTAAACTGAACAAAAAATTAAGACTGTGAGTACTAATTATACTGTTTGATATAAACAAGTTCAGCCTGTATAGTTTGTAGAGTGTAAGACAATGAAAAAAGGAGTTAGGGTCAATTGAATAATTGTGACTATTTCGATCGCTATATGATTTATTGGCGGCGTCGAAGCAAATACCTTAATGGTTTTAAGAAAAGTGAGGTGGCATGAATGCCGAAAATTAAGGTGGAAAAATTGACGAAGGTGTTTGGCAAACACCCGAAGCAAGCCATTGAGCTTCTCGAACAAGAGAAGAATAAAGATGAGATTTTGCAGGCAACGGGTATGACCGTCGGTGTCAACCAAGCAACGTTCGATGTAGAAGCTGGGGAAGTTTTTGTCATTATGGGCCTGTCCGGTAGTGGTAAATCAACGTTAATACGATTAATCAATCGTTTGATTGAACCGACGATGGGCAGCATTTTGATTGATAATGACGACTTATCAAAAATGAACAAGGCTGAACTTCGGGAGACGAGAAGGAAAAAGCTTGGAATGGTTTTTCAAAAATTCGCTCTCTTCCCTCATAAGACAATATTGGCGAATGCCGAATATGGGCTCGAAATCCAAGGGCTGCCAAAGCAGGAACGTGAAGAAAAAGCGAAAAACGCTCTTGATTTGGTTGGTCTTGGCGCCTACTTAGAAAAATATCCTGACGAGTTATCGGGAGGAATGCAGCAGCGTGTAGGGTTAGCACGTGCTTTAGCGAATGACCCTGATGTCCTCTTAATGGATGAGGCTTTCTCGGCACTTGACCCCCTCATTCGGAAGGATATGCAAGATGAATTGCTCGATTTACAGCAAAAGATGCAAAAAACGATCGTGTTTATTACTCATGACTTAGATGAGGCGCTGCGTATTGGTGATCGAATTGCATTAATGAAGGACGGTTCGATTGTACAAATTGGAACGCCAGAAGAAATTATGATGTCTCCAGCTAACGATTATGTAGAACGATTTGTAGAAGATGTAGATCGTTCAAAAGTATTTACAGCAGAACACGTCATGAAGAGACCAGAGACGATTAACGGAGAAAAAGCAGGTCCGCGTGTCGCTCTACAGCGTATTCGCGAAGCGGGGATTTCCAGTATTTTTGTGACGAATAATCAAAGACAACTCATGGGGTATGTCACAGCAGAGGATGCTGCGAGAGGTGTGCAGAACAACCTTACGCTAAAAGAGATTCTCTCGACCGATGCGCCGGTTGTCGCTCCAGATACATCATTAAATGAACTGTTTGAAACGATTTATGATTCGCCAGTACCGTTAGCGGTCGTTCGCGATGACAAATTGATCGGAATCGTGATTCGTGGCGCCGTACTGGCTGCCCTGGCAGGAAGTGAGGTGGGAGAAGATGACGGAATGGATACCGCAGCTTCCTCTGGCTGAATGGATTAAAGCGATTGTTGAGTGGGCTGAAGACAATCTAGATTTTATTTTCAGTCCGATTGACTCGACATTAGACGTGACAACGACAGCTCTTATCGATTTATTAAATTGGATGCCGGCATGGCTCGTTATTATCCTATTCATGGCGATCGCTTATTTCGCGGGAAATAAACGTGGTTTTGGACTCCCGGTATTTATACTAGTCGGCATGGTATTCATCATTAGTATTGGCTATTGGGAAAATATGCTGTCAACATTAGCACTCGTGCTCGTCACGACTTTCATCTCAATTTTGATCGGTATTCCTCTTGGCATATTGATGTCTGGCAGTGAGTCAGTGCAGCGTGTCTTCACCCCGATTCTTGACTTTATGCAGACGATGCCCGCCTTTGTTTATTTAATTCCTGCTGTGACCTTTTTTGGCATCGGAATGGTTCCTGGTATTGTCGCCTCGGTGATATTCGCAATGCCACCGACGGTCCGGCTGACAAATCTCGGTATTCGAGGTGTTTCTACAGAGCTTATTGAAGCATCGGACGCCTTCGGATCGACAGGTGGGCAGAAATTATTTAAAGTACAGCTGCCGATGGCGAGATCAACCATAATGGCAGGAGTTAACCAAACGATCATGCTAGCGCTATCGATGGTTGTTATCGCAGCGATGATTGGGGCTAAAGGTCTCGGACCAGTTGTTTTTGAAGCGGTGACTAGAAACCAGGCTGGCGTCGGCTTTGCCTCTGGATTGGCGATTGTTGTTTTGGCCATTATTTTAGACCGGATTACCCAACAGCTAAATAGTTCCAAACGAGCTTAATCGTTTGAACAATATAATTAAAATTAAAAGGGGAGTTTCATTTGTTTAATGTGAACTGGAAAAAAGTTGGTATGACATTAGGATTATCACTAACACTCGTCGCAGCTGGCTGTGGCGGTGGTGGCGACTCTCAAGAGGAAGCAAGCGGAACAACACCATCATCGTCAGAATCAAGCTCTTCTAGTTCAACTTCCGAGGAAGCAAGCACTACAGAGCAGACGAGTACAAATGTTGCTGAAGAATTGGACTATACAATTACAGGAATTGACCCTGGTGCAGGCGTGATGGCCTCCACACAAACAGCAATTGAAGAATATGGTCTAGAAGACTTTGAAATTCAATCTTCATCAGGTGCAGCGATGACGAAGGCCCTAGAAACAGCAATTGAAAATGAAGAGCCGATCGTCGTAACGGCTTGGCAACCGCACTGGAAATTTACAAAGTTTGATATTAAATATTTAGAAGATCCAAAAGGGGTTTTCGGTGAGGATGAAACGATCCATACGATGGTTCGTAAAGGATTAGAAGAAGATATGCCAAATGCGTATACACTTCTTGATCAGTTTAATTGGACGCTCGATGATATGGGTGAAGTGATGCTCGCTGTTGAGGAAGGAACACCAGTTGAGGAAGCGGCCCGCACGTGGGTAGATGAAAACGAAGAGTTAGTGTCTGAATGGAAAGAAGGCGTAGAAGAAGTTGACGGCAAAGACATTGAGCTTCTTTACGTGACGTGGGTGTCTGAAGTGGCGTCTACGAATGTCGTTAAAACCGTTCTTGAAGACGTAGGTTTCAATGTCACGCTAACATCCTTACAGCCACAGTTCATGTTTAGCGGTCTTGCTGAAGGAGAAGGTGATGGTCTAGTAGCAGCTTGGTTACCTGTAACTCACGGTCAGTATATTGACCAATTCGGCGATGAAATTGTCGACTTAGGTGGTAACTTAGAAGGGGCAAGCATTGGATTAGCGGTTCCTTCTTATATGGATATTGATTCAATTGAAGACTTGATGCCAGCTGAATAACAATTGACCATATAACCTATGAAGAGCAGAGTGCAGATCAAGTCTTTTAAGACTTTGTCTGCACTCTTTTTAGCGGAACAAAAGCAAACAATGTGAGCTTTGAGATGAACAAATGGTGGCTCGAAAATGGATATGAATAGTAATGATTAAGGTCTTCGGCCCTATCGAGCTTTGTTTGCTCTAATGTGGACGAAAGTGAATTTTTGTGTAGCTCGTTAACTGAGCATTACTTTCGCTTAACTTTTATCAGCTTGCTGTCAGTCTAGGCGGGGGATACTCAAATAAGCGAGCAAGCGATACAGTGAAAGGAAGTGTTTTTTTACAGGCTAAAACCCCGTCTGCTCGAGGACGGGGTTTTCATGTTTGTACCTTATGAGTAGGGCTGAGAAGAGGGAGGCTGAGACATTTCCTCCAGCTCTTTCATTGATTTTTCAATAGCAGCAAGCTCTTTTTGGATTTTTTTCTGATGAGGGGCGACGGATTGTCTCCATTCTTCAACACTGACTTGGAGCTCAGCAGCCACATCTTTGATCGATTGCATGCTTTCTTTCGATGTATGCTGAATTTGTTGAGCGAGCTCTCGTGCCTCGTGTTTGATTTCTTCAAGTTGTTCTTTCCAATTTTCCGCAGACCTTCTCGCGTCAAAGCGTAACTGCTTTCCGGATTTAGGTGTATTTAGTAATGTGTAAGCACCTGCGGCGATGCCACCTATTAAAAAGCCTATCGTAAAAGATTTTGTTTTATTACCCATCCAATGTGCTCCTTTCTAACTGTGGTTTTTCTGGAAGTCATTCATAAATTCAGCCAAAGCATCGACTGAAGAAAGCGGTACAGCATTGTAAATAGACGCTCGGCACCCACCCACTGAACGGTGACCGCCAAGGCCGACAAAGCCTTGTTCTTTAGCTTTCTGTAAAAATAACTTTGTTGTATCTTCGTCTTTTAAGGTGAAGGTGACATTCATCATAGACTCACTGCCTGTAGCTGCATGCTTTGTGTAGAACCCATTGCTTTCTTCAATGGCGTTGTAAAGTCGCATAGCCTTTTGCTTATTGACAGCAGCAACTGATTGAACGCCTCCTTGATCTTTTACCCATTGCAGAACTTGCTTTAACATATAAATTGCAAAGGTTGGCGGCGTGTTAAATAAAGACTGTGCTTTCGCGTGTGTTTCGTATTTTAGCATCGTTGGAACTGCTTCGTTCACAGGCATCCAATCTTTACGACGAATGACGACAGTGACGCCTGAAGGACCTAAATTTTTTTGTGCGCCTGCATAGATCATTGCAAATGAACTTACATCGACGGGTCTTGAAAGGATATCACTCGACATGTCACAGATAAGTGGCGCGGTCTGTAAAGTATCTGGAAATCTTTGCCACTGTGTTCCATAGATCGTGTTATTTGATGTTAAGTGGATGTAAGCAGGGCTCTCTGACAGTTGAATTTCCTGTTCTCCTGGAATATAGTTGAACAAGCTATTTTCAGAAGTGGCCGCAATATGGGTATTACCAAAAAGTGTCGCTTCTTTCACAGCTTTTTTAGACCAGGACCCCGTGACAATATAGTCAGCCGTTGCTTCGGAATGTAAGTAGTTCATTGGCAACATCGCAAATTGGAGGCTTGCTCCACCTTGTAAAAAAAGCACTTCATATTCTGCAGGAATGTCCATTAATTCACGCAGTAGATGTTCTGCTTCGTCATGAACTTGTCGATAATCGTCGCTCCGGTGGCTAAGCTCCATGACCGACATACCCGTTGCATTAAAATCCATAAATTCCTGTTGGGCTTTTTGTAAAGCTTCTTTTGGCAGAGCAGCTGGCCCTGCGTTAAAATTGTAGGTAGGTGTACTCATGTGTCCTGTGTCCTTTCTTTACTGCATCGGGGCTTTAACTATTCAATAGTTAGCGGATTACAGCGCCTCTTTAATTGTTTTTGCAATTGTAGCAAGGTCGTTTTGAGTATATTGACTCTCGCTGCTTTTCCAAATCGCTCCAAAGCCGTCCCCTTTTCCGTAGCGGGGAATGAGGTGCAAATGGTAATGAAAGACCGATTGTCCTGCCGATTCACCATTGTTGTTTAAAATGTTTAAACCAATTGGTGAGAATGACTTTTCAATGCCCGATGCGATGGTTGGAACAACTGAGAACAATTGGGCTGCTTCGTCTTTTGGAAGTTCGTAAATATCTTTATGGTGGCTTTTAGGGATAACGAGTGTGTGCCCTTTTGTTACTTGGCTCAAGTCAAGAAACGCAAATACATTTTCGTCCTCATACACTTTTGCAGCAGGCAAATCTCCTTGAATAATTTTGCAAAAAATACACTGATCGCTCATGTAATTACCGTCCTTTCTTTGTCAATGTTCGCTAACTATATTTTATCATAGTTTGCTTTGGATGCCTAAAGCTGTCTTACAATGATGTGAAGGAGAATACGTATGGTCGAAGAGTTCATCGCTAAAGCGAAGGAAAGGATATCTCCGTTTCCGTGTGAAGGGTTCGTCGCAGGGAATGGACCTGTTTCAGCCAAGATATTAATCGTAGGAGAGGCACCTGGGAAAACAGAAATGAAAACAGGGGAGCCGTTTACAGGGAGTTCAGGTCGATTCTTAGATGATTGTTTTGCAATCGCTGGGTTAACAAGAGAAGACATGTTCATCACAAGTGTTGTGAGAAGTCGTCCATACAAAGAAAACGGACAGCGTGACCGTCAAGGGAACTTACCTAACCGTCCGCCGTCAAAAGGAGAAATCATCGCTCATGCACCCTTGTTGGATATGCACGTTCAGTTGATCCAACCAGAAATGATCATCACGCTTGGAAATGTAGCGTTACGCAGGCTGACAGGAATGACGAAGAACATTTCTGCGCTTCATGGTCAGCTGCTTCATGTTCCGCTGTCAATGTATGATGAAAATAGCGGTCATTTCAAGATGGGTAAAAAAAGTTACACGTTACTACCGATGTATCATCCCGCAGCCGCTCTGCATAACCCGGCGCTTAAAGAGCAGATTCAATTAGATTGGAAGCAGGTTAAGTCTCTTAGGGAGAGGAAGTCCGACGCAAAATGAACATTCAAGCTATGAAACTCCATTACGTACGAATGGCCTTGAAAAATCCTTTTGTAACGCATACATCAACTGTTGCGGAAAAGCCCGTCGTCATTGTAGAACTTATCGACCGTGAAGGTAACGCCGGGTATGGAGAGCTTGTCGCTCTACCACACATTTTCTATACTGAGGAATCTGTTGAAAGTGCGGCAGTCGTGTTAAAGAAACATTTGTGGCCTCTTTTCCAAATGGCGTACCAGCAAGGAACCGTGCAGCACCCGACAGACGTGACTACTATTTTTTCTGGTGTAAAGCGCAATAAAATGGCGATTGCTGCGTTGGAAGGAGCAGTGTGGGATCTTTATGCGAAGCAACAGCAGACGTCACTTTCAGCATGCTTAGGAGGAGAACGCTCTAAAGTGAGTGTTGGTGTAGCCATTGGTCAAAAACAAACGACACGTGAGCTGTTACAAGAGATCGAGAAAAAAATGGCAGACGGTTATCATCGTGTGAAGTTAAAAATTTCTCCAGGGGCTGACATTGAGATCATTCGCGCGGTTAGAGAATCTTTCCCCAGCCTTCCACTTATGGCCGACGCCAATTCTGCATATACGTGGAAGGACAAAGACCGGCTCAGACAGCTGGATGACTATCAATTGATGATGATTGAGCAGCCTTTTGCTCATGATGATCTTTTGAGTCATGCCAGACTTCAGGAAGTCATCGATACCCCTGTCTGCCTCGATGAAAGTATTGTAACACTTCACGATGTAGACTTAGCGATAACACTCCGCAGTTTCAAAGTATTGAATATTAAAATTGGTCGTGTTGGAGGACTTACCCAAGCGAAGCAAATGATTGAGCGGTGCGCAAGAGAGAACATTGAAGTTTGGTGTGGGGGGATGTTGGAAGCAGGCGTTGGCAGAGCACATAACGTAGCATTGGCGTCCATTAGCGGCGTAACACTTCCAGGTGATTTAGGAAGTTCTTCGCATTATTGGACAGAAGATATTATTGCTCCTGAAATTGTTGTACAGCAAGGATTTGTCGAGGTTCCGAATGATCGGTATGGGATTGGTTTTCAACTCAATCAAGCCAATTTGGAAAAAAAGCGCGAGGCGGTGGACGTTTTTAAGGTGATGGGTGAATAACGGCGGCTTATAAGGGAGAAAAGTTAGTTTGACAGTCATTTTTATCAGCCTAAATTGACATCGCTTGTTCATCTAAGCGCCAAAATGAGTCAAGCCTTTTCATGAGAGGAAGAGCGACGGAAAAAAGCGTTTCCGCAGACTGAGACAACGTCATTTTGAGACGTTGTCTATATTATTGCAGTAACCTCGTCTGATCCTGCGAAGGCTTTTTAGGCAAAATCAGCATTAATCCATTGTTATCGTAAATGGCTTCCGTGAGACCTGGTAATATATCGTCAAAGTAAAATACTTTTTGCCATTGTTCATCTTCTAAAGTAGGGTGTACGCACGTTGCGCTCAAAGTAATCGTATGCGCATCGACGTTCACAGATATTTCATGGAATTCTTCGTCTATATCAATTTCAATGACGTACGCGTCCTTCGTATCAAGCACACTGGTTTTTTGTGTAGAAGGACCTTGCGGTGTTTGAATATTTGTTTCTATTTGACCGAGCCCTCCCTCAGTCTGATTGCGATCTGCAGACTTTATCAAACGATGACCCACAATCATTTCCCCCTTTGTTATCTTTTAAGCAAGTGTACCTAAACTTTCTATGATCATCAATCCAGGAAATTCCATGTTGTGCGACCTTTTTCGTTATTAAAATCATGATAAGTAAAAAAATAGAATAAAAATCTAAATTGATATGGTATGATTAAACGTAGTCTATAAAAGATATGTGTTGATACATAACAAAAATGATGAGCTTCCTTTCTTACTTTAATCAAGTGAGAGCTGTTGTTGAAAATAATGTGGGGGGGACAGGTAAATGAGAAAGATATGGAAAACGAAGCTTTTCTTAAAATATTTTCTTTCGTATCTTGTGATATTTCTCGTGCCGTTTCTTGTCATGGGGAGCTCACTATATAAGCAGTCGGTCATTGAGTTAAAGTCTACGATTGAGAATTCAAATGTTGATAAACTAAAGCAACTGCAAATGTTTGTCGACTCTCGTGTTGAAGAACTAAGAGAAATATCAACACAAATTGCTTATGACCAACGATTGACCCCATATATGGTCAATCACTCATATTATGGCCTTGAAGCAAGGGAAGAGCTAGAAAAGTATAGAGTAAACAGCTCGATGATTAAAGAGATTTTTTTGTATTATCCAAATCAAAACAAAATTTTTTCATCCAAAGGGATGAACTCGTTAGACGTTTTTTTTCAAAGGTCGTACCTTTTTTCAAGTTGGAATGCCAATATTTTTGAGTCGCAAATGAAAGCGCTTAATAAGCCGACTGTTCTTTCTGATGCGGCCCGTGAAGTTTATCAGCCAAATAACAGCATGATGGCATTCCTCTATCCAATACCGCCAAACACACCTTCAAAGCACGGTGTTGTCATGTACTTTGTGAATCAGCATCACATCACCCAAAGTATGGATGATGTGCTTGGAGAGCTTGAAGGAACGGTCATCATTACAGATGGGGATGGGAACGTGCTGTCTGAAGTGAATCGCGGGATGGAAAACGGGTATCTTGATACCGTGTTGCAGCCTATGCTGGCGACTAATACTGGCGTCGTTACAACACAACTTTTTGATGAATCGTATTCTGTCATGAAGGTGAAGACGCCAGGGACGGAGTGGTCATATATGACTGCAATTCCAGAGAAATCTTTTTTCAGCGGACTTGATACTTTGAAATGGTCACTGTTATTACAAGGGCTTGGGTTAGTGCTAGTTGGCATGCTGGCTTCATTTTTGCTGTCTCTTAGAAATTATAAGCCTGTTGGTCATTTAACAAATCTTGTTCAGCAAAAACTTGTACGTCCGATGCGTCATTCACATAAAAATGAGCTTTCCAGACTTGCTGAGATGATCGAATGGGTGTTTGATGAAAAGGATATGTTGACAAAGCAATATGACAAACAAGAACCCTTTGTATTACAGCAATGTTTTTTGGAGCTTCTAAAAGGGGATCATGCCGATAAAGAACAAACCTTAGAGATTCTTAAGCAGCATGGCATAGAATTGGACGGAGAAGGCTTTTTTGTAATGATCGTTTCAGCCCATGATAAAGAAATTGATCCGCTACTTCGAGGGCCATTGAAGCATATTCAATTGGAGAAGGCGTTTGCTTACGCTGTGGAGCTTGTTCACGACCAATGTGTTGCTTACATGGTACAGCTTCATAAACAAGACAAAGGTCTGCAGCAGGAGGTCGTTTCTAATATCCAACAGGCTCTGATGGACGGGTGGACTGAAGCGCCAGTGATTGGTATTGGAAATACACATGCAGCTGTTGAGGACTTTAATTCATCTTTTATTGAAGCGATGAGTGCTTTAGATTATGGACAAGTGACAGGGGAGCAGATTGTCTTTTTCAAAGAAATGGGACGAAATTCAAAGCTCGATCTTTGGTACTCAAAAGAGTATCATGTGAAGCTTAGTCAAAGTATTGCAGCAGGGGAAAGTCAGGTGGCGAGTAAGGTCTTAACGGAAATGTTTACCCATTTGCGGACATCCCAGTTAGATCCAGCATTAATTAAGTGCATGTACTATGATGTCATTAACCTCGTATTAAGGACTGCTCATGAACAAGGGATTGCGATGCAAACATCTGTAAACGAGCTTACTTCATTACAAAATATTGATGAACTTGAATCTGCTCTGCAAGAATATACAGTGCAGCTATGTCAAATCGTCCGCTCAACACTGCATGAGAAAAAGGAAGAAGACTTGAAGCGAGTGATGGATTTTATAGATGCGAATTATTGTGACCATAGCTTAAGCTTAGACAAAGTCGGCAGTGTCTTTCAATTAACGGAAACAAACATTAGTCGACTGATTAAAGAATGGACAGGAACGACCTTTACTACGTATATATGGGAGCTTCGTTTAGAAAAGGCGAAGGAACTACTGATATCGACCGATTTGTCAGTGAAAGACATTGTCAAAGAAGTGGGCTACGTCGATGTCGCCAACTTTTCAAGGAAGTTTAAAAAGACAACAGATCTGACACCAGGGCAATTTCGCAGACAAATGCAATTGTCTAAAACGACGACACATCCATAGTGACCTTAGTGATCGTTATCACATGAAATGTGAAACTGCCTGTCTATCAACTAAATTTCTTCACATTCATTTTCCCTTTCTAGAAATAGAGAGGGATTTTTTTACGTGGAAAAGCATCTTGTGTAGACAGTAACCAAATGTTTCAACGCGATGGTTTCTTTAAGAAGCTTCTTGTCAACGGCGGGGTGTACAAGCAGGCAAATGCTTGTAGGACAAGGGAGTTGTTTATATGTTGTCTAAAAATACAGTGTAACAATAGTGACAATTACACACTACTGAAAGCCCTTACAGGGACAACTTACAGACGGCAATTGTCCTAAACAAGCGCTGGAGAATGCACATATTTACGAAAGTGTGACAATTGCATACTATTGGATTAACACGTCGCAAACGTTGGCGTCATCATTACCTTAATTAAAGAAAGGAGGAATGGATATGGCGTCTGGATCTACATCTAATTCACAGACAAGCTCGTCCACATCCAGTGAACTCTCGGCAGACATTATGAAAAGAAATCGGAAGAGTAGATGGAAAATGGCATTACAAAGTTGGGAATTGTACATCTTTATCTTACCTGCTTTTCTCTATTTCTTAATATTTCACTACTTTCCTATGTACGGCGTACTCATTGCTTTTAAAAACTACGTACCTACGCAAGGGGTGTGGGGAAGTGAATGGGTCGGCTTCCAGCATTTTATAGACTTCTTTAATTCTTATTACTTCTGGGACCTCATTCGAAATACAATCGGGATTAGTTTATACTCCTTAGCGGTGGGCTTTCCATTACCAATCTTGCTAGCGCTTTCATTTAACGAATTGAAAGACACGATATTTAAAAGAACGGTACAAACGGTGACTTATGCACCTCACTTTATTTCCGTCGTTGTTATGTCAGGGATGATTATCGCCTTTCTATCGCCATCGACCGGAATGATTAATCACTTTTTAGGATTGTTTGGCATTGGGCCGATCAATTTTATGAGTCAACCTGAATGGTTTAAAACGATTTTTGTATTTTCCGATGTTTGGCAAAATACAGGTTGGGGGACTATCATCTATTTGGCGGCTCTTGCAGGGGTTGACCCACAACGACATGAAGCAGCGATTGTCGATGGTGCGACGCGCCTGCAGCGAATCTGGCACATTAATATTCCTGCCATCGCTCCTACAATGGTCATCCTCTTAATTTTAAATACAGGAAACTTATTGTCGGTAGGATTTGAGAAAATTCTCTTGCTGCAAAACCCTTTGAATATGGAAACGTCTGATGTCATTGCCACATTCGTTTACCGGGTTGGTTTATTAGATGCACAATACAGCTTCTCCGCGGCAGTCGGGCTCTTCAATGCTCTTATTAATGCTGCTTTATTGATAGCAGTCAACCAGATCTCCAGAAAAGTCAGCGAGACGAGCTTATGGTAAAGGGGGATATGATCGTTGAATAATGGAATTCAAGATACGTTCAGAGATAAGATATTTGTCAATTTTAATCGTTTGCTCCTATTCGTCGTTTTGATCATCGTTCTTTACCCTTTGGTGTACATTGTGAGCGCTTCAGTCAGTAATCCGGCAGCTGTAAACTCAGGGGCAATGTGGCTGTTTCCAGTTGATTTCACGTGGGAAGGGTATCAAAGGGTATTTGCGGATGAGCGAATTTGGCTTGGTTATCGAAATACGATCTTTTACACCGTTGTCGGGACATTGATTAACTTAGCGGTGACGTTACCAGCAGCGTATGCACTTGCTCGTAAGGATTTTGTTGGACGCGGTTTTTTCATGGCAATGTTTGTGTTTACAATGTTTTTCAGCGGTGGATTAATTCCGACGTACTTGCTCATTAAAAACCTTGGAATGGTTAACTCACCGCTTGCCCTGCTTTTGCCGAACGCAGCAGCGGTATGGAACATTATTATCTGTCGCACATTTTTCCAAGCGACGATTCCTCAAGAGCTTGAGGAACAAGCAAAGATTGATGGCTGTTCGGTGACAAAAATGTTTTTCAAAATTGTCCTTCCATTGTCTATGCCGATCATTGCTGTGATGGCGCTTTTCTACGGGGTAGGTCATTGGAATAGTTACTTCAATGCTTTAATCTATATTTCAGACCGCGAGTGGTTCCCATTACAGCTCGTACTTCGTCAAATCCTCGTCTTACAAGAGGTTGGGTCAGAAATGTCAGGAGTCGTTGATGGGCAGGCAGCTGCTACGCAAGCCGAAATTGCTAGTATCGTTAAGTACGCTGTCATTATCGTTTCAACGCTACCGATTATTATTATTTATCCGTTTATGCAGCGTTACTTCGTTAAAGGTGTCATGATCGGTTCATTAAAAGGTTAATTGTTTGATCGCAGCTAAGGTAAGATTCAACAGAGAAAAGGGGTATTTCATATTGTGGAAGCGTAATAAGTGGACAGCAGCACCACTGATCTTAGGTGCCGGGTTGATTCTATCAGCATGTGGTGGAAGTGACAGTGGTGGAGAAGCAGCAAAGGAAGTAGCTGTAAATCCGGAGGGTTTTCCGATCGTTGATGAACCAGTTTCGATGAGCATTTTTGGCCCAAGTACGGCGGTTGCAGCGTGGGAAGACATGCAATTCTTTGAGGAAATGGAAAAATTAACGAACGTCCAGTTGGAATTTACGACACCGAATCTGGAAAGCCTTGAAACGCAGAAAAACCTCATGTTTGCCAGCGGTGACTATGAAGATATCTTGTTTGCTTCTAGCTTAACGTTAGAAGAACAAGTCGATTACGGAAACCAAGGTATTCTTATCCCACTCAACGACTTGATCGAGGAGCATGCGCCAAACATTCAAAACATGCTCGATGAGTATCCTGAGGTTGAAAAGGTAATTACCGCTACAGACGGAAACATTTATGCATTGCCGAATGTGAATAAAGGCATTTCTTGGGCGCGTGGACCGCTTTGGTATAACAATGATTGGTTAGAAGCATTAAACGTAGAAGAGTTGCCGAAAACGACAGACGAGCTATATGAGCTTCTGAAACGCTTTAAAACAGAAGACCCGAATGGTAATGGGGAAGCAGATGAAATCCCATTAACGGCATTTAAAATAGAAGATATTCGTCAATGGTTCCTTGGCGCATTTGGCCATTTAGATCCAGGCGTTGAAGTGATCGACGGGGAAGTCATGTTTGGAGCAATGCAGCCAGGTTATAAAGCATATTTAGAGTATATGAATAAGCTGTATAGTGAAGGATTGCTAGATCCAGAGAGCTTCTCACAAACAGGAGATCAGAAAAAAGCCAAAGGCCAAGCCAATCAAATTGGATTGTTTGCTGACTGGTTCCCGCACTTTACGCTTGGCGGTGATGATAGCAGTACAGAAAACCCAATGATGCACCCAGTTACTAGTAACTTCATTGACGAGCCAATGCTCCCTAAGAGTGACGGTATTTCTCCAGGACAATTTGCGATCACATCAGCAAACCCTTATCCTGAAGTAGCCATTCGCTGGGTTGACTATCTGTATTCTAAAGAAGGATCAACCCTTCTGAATATCGGTAAAGAAGGTGTGCTTTGGGAGTGGGAGAATGAAGCTGAGGGAATTCGAACCCATAATGAATTGCCATCTCAATATACGAGTCATGAAGAATGGAGAGGTTCGTTGACACCGGACTTTGGTATCCCTACACCGAAACTTGCCTATCCTGAGATTGATTTAAGCTGGGCTGATAATGAATTTACGAAATTTACGCATGAAGAAACAGCAGAAAAATTTGAGCCATATGCGCAAGTCGCACTGCCACAGATGTTCCTAACGGGTGAAGAGCAAAGTGAAGTCAGTCGAATCCGCGCCGACTTAGATGCTTTCGTAGAACAAATGGAAGCCAAGTTTATCACAGGACAGCGACCTTTATCGGAATGGGACGATTATGTAGCGACGATCGAAGACATGCGCGTTGGCCGTTTGCTTGAAATTTATGAAGGAGCGTACGAACGCTTCAATAGCGCAGGTACAGATTCTGAAGAAGAAAGCGAATAAAGACGTCAAGGACCAGACAGCGCAATACTGTCTCGTCTGGTCCTTGTTCTTTTAGAAAACCCTATGTTTATTTTTAGAGATTGTTAACAGATTTTTCTTCATCTTCCAAAGAAAGGAATTTACATTTACAGAAATATGAAAGCGTTAGCATAAAATGACTTTTAATGGTGTTAAATTGGTTCCATGATCATCTCTTTGCAAGGCATACACTAAAGTTTATTTGACCGTGGAATCACATGAATTGCTCTTTGTGACGGTGCGTAGATTCCTTTGAAGGAGGGGATGCCCGGCTACTATGACATTATTAAAATTAAAGAACATAAATCGATAGGGGGAAATGTAATGTTTAAAAGAAAGAAATGGTCAGCTTTGTCTCTGGTCATTGGTTGTATGATGATCTTAGCGGCTTGTTCTGGAGGAGACAGTGGCTCTAGCGAAGCTTCTTCGGATATAACGGTAAATACGGATGGATTTCCAATTGTTGATGAGCCGATTGAAATGACGATGTTTGGTCCAAACCACGGGTTGGCAGAATGGGAAGATATGCATTTTTCCAAGAGATGGAAAAAATGACGAATTTGCAATTTGATTATACGACGCCAACGTTAGAAAGTGCTGAAACGCAGAAAAACTTGATGTTTGCAAGTGGAGATTATCCAGATGTGATATTTGGAGCCGGTTTAACATTGGAAGAGCAAGTCGATTATGGTGGACAGGAAATCCTTGTACCTTTAAATGACCTTATTGAAGAGCATGCTCCAAACGTGCAAAAAATGCTCGAAGACTATCCTGAAGTTAAAAAAGTCATTACAGCTACAGATGGCAATATTTATGCGCTGCCTCAGGTCAATAAAGGGGGAATCATCTGGGCGCGTGGACCGATGTGGTATAACAACGATTGGTTAGAAGCGTTGAACGTAGAAGAATTGCCAACAACGACAGATGAATTATACGACCTACTCATGCGTTTCAAAACAGAAGATCCAAATGGCAACGGTGAACAAGACGAAATTCCGATGAGTGCGTATACAATGGATGATATTCGTATGTATATGCTCGGTGCATTCGGGCATCGCGCTCAAGGTGTAGAGGTAAAAGATGGCGAAGTGATTTATTCTGGCATTCAGCCTGGATATAAAGCATATCTTGAATATGTAGGTAAGCTTTATGCAGATGGATTGTTAGATGCAGAAACATTCTCTCAGACGGCAGAACAGAAAAAAGCGAAAGGGCAAGCGAATCAAGTGGGTCTATTTGCCGATTGGTATGCATACTTTACCCTCGGTGGAGAGACGAATAGTACAGACGACCCGATGATGCAGCCGGTTAAAAGTGATCTTGTTGACGAGCCGACGCTGCCAATGAGTGAAGGCATTTCAGTTGGTCAGTTTGCGATTACGTCCGCCAATGCTCACCCTGAAGCATCGATGCGTTGGATTGATCATCTGTATACAAAAGAAGGCTCTGTTTTATTAAATATGGGTAAAGAAGGCGTGTTCTGGGAGTGGAAGGATGAAAACCAAGAAGTACGCGTTCATAAAGAGAAACCAGCTGAGCATAAGTCACTTGAAGAATGGCGAGCAACATTAAGCCCTGATTACGGTGTGCCAATGCCAAAACGTGGATATCCTGAAGTAGATTTGAGCTGGGAAGACAATGAATTTACGACGTTTACCTATGAAGAAACAGCTAAAAAGTATGAGCCTTATGCTGAGGTAGCTTTACCACAAATGTTCTTAACGAAAGAAGAACAAAATGAAGTTAGCCGAATTCGTGCCGACTTAGACGCTTATGTTGAGCAAATGGAAGCGAAGTTCATTACTGGACAAACACCGATGTCCGAATGGGATAGCTACGTTGAAACGGTGAAAAGTATGAACGTTGATCGTCTCATCGAAATTTATTCAAGTGCATACGAAAGACATAATTCAGCAGAGTAAAGACAGCAGCGCTGCTCCAAAGAGGGGCAGCGTCTTTCACATGAGATAATGTCATCATCTGTCTTATCTTTCGATTTTTCTTTTTATTCTGATATAAAAACAAATAAATATAATGAATCATTGAGGAGGATTTAAATGAACAAAATCAGTAGAGGATTATTATTTTTTATGATGATGTCTGTCGCTATGCTCGTTGCTTGCAGTGAAAGTGAAAGTACTGTTAGTGAGAAAAGCAAAGAAAACGCCATCAACAAAGAGGGGTTTCCAATTGTGGATGAGCCGATTGAAATGACGATGTTCGGCCCGAACCACGGATTGGCTGAATGGGAAGATATGCTTTTTTCCAAGAGATGGAGGAAATGACGAATATTCAATTTGATTTTACGACGCCAACGTTAGAGAGTGCTGAAACTCAAAAGAACTTAATGTTTGCGAGTGGTGATTACCCTCATGTGTTATTTGGAGCAAGCCTGACAATGGAAGAGCAAGTCGATTACGGCAGTCAAGAAATCCTCGTTCCATTAAATGATCTCATTGAAGAGCATGCCCCTAATGTACAAAAAATGCTTGAAGAGTATCCTGAGGTAGAAAAAGTTATTACAGCGACGGACGGCAATATTTATGCGCTTCCTCAAATTACTAAAGGTGGAATCATTTGGGCGCGCGGTCCAATGTGGTATAACAACGACTGGCTGGAAGCATTAAATGTTGAAGAGCTACCGACAACGACAGACGAACTGTACGACCTACTCGTACGTTTTAAAACAGAAGACCCAAATGGAAACGGTGAACAAGACGAATTTCCGATAAGTGCCTACACAATGGATGATATTCGTATGTATATGTTAGGAGCGTTTGGGCATCGTGATCAAGGTGTAGAGGTGAAAGATGGCGAAGTGATTTATACGGGTATTGAGCCAGGGTATAAAGCGTATCTTGAGTATGTAAACAAACTTTATTCAGAAGGTTTGCTAGATTCCGAATCATTCTCACAAACCGCTGAACAGAAAAAGGCGAAAGGTCAAGCGAATCAAATTGGTTTATTTTCCGACTGGTTTGCTTACTTTACCCTTGGTGGAGAGCCAAATAGTACAGATGACCCGATGATGCAACCTATCAAAAGTGATCTTGTTGACGAGCCAGTTTTGCCAATGAATGAAGGTATTTCAGTCGGACAGTTTGCCATTACCTCAACGAATCCAAACCCGGAAGCCTCCATGCGATGGATAGATTATCTCTATTCATTAGAAGGGGCAACCTTGGTGAACATGGGTCCGGAAGGTGTATTTTGGGAATGGAAAGACGAGGAAAATGGTGTTCGTGTCCACAATGAAAAACCTGCTGAGCATAAATCGCTAGAGGAATGGAGAGCGACGCTGACCCCGGCGTATGGTGCACCGATGCCAGGACGCTCATTTCCTGAGATTGACTTAAGTTGGGACGATAATGAATTCGCGCAATTTACCCATGAAGAAACTGCTGAGAAATATGAACCTTATGCTGAGGTTGCGCTGCCACAAATGTTTTTAACGAAAGAAGAGCAAAGCGAAGTAAGCCGAATTCGAGCTGACTTAGATGCTTATGTTGAGCAGATGGAAGCCAAATTTATCACCGGGCAAACGTCGATGTCCGAATGGGACAATTATGTAGAAACGGCAAAAAATATGAACGTCGATCGTCTCGTAGAAATTTATTCAACTGCATATGACCGGCATAATTCAGCAGAGTAAAAGACCGTAGCGCTGCTCTAAAAAAGAGCAGCGTCTTTCATATGAAGCTGATTGAGAGAAGTCATTCGCCTTTAGATTTTTCGCTATATTCTGACGAAAAATCTAAAGGTAAGAATGGATGAATCATTAAGGAGGGGTTCAATGAACAAAGCGAAGGTAGGGTTCTTGCTTTCTTTTATGTTGTCTGTCGTTATGCTCGTTGCCTGCAGCGAAAGTGAAAGTAGTGTTAGTGAGAGAAGTAAAGAAATTTCTTTGACCAAAGAAGGGTTTCCGATCGTTGAAGAGCCTGTGACGATGGAGATGTTTGGTCCAAGCACAAGCATCGCTGATTGGGAAGATATGCACTTTTTTAAAGAAATGGAAGAGATCACAAATGTGAAGCTGACGTTTTTAAATCCAAGTTTGGAAAGCCTTGAAACACAGAAAAACCTCATGTTTGCCAGTGGTGATTACTCAGATATATTATTTGGAGCTAGTTTAACACTTGAAGAACAAGTGGATTATGGGAGTCAAGGAATTCTCATTCCTCTCAATGATTTAATTGAAGAACACGCTCCTAACGTGCAAAAGGTCTTGGAAGATTACCCATTGGTCGAACAAGTCATTACAGCAACGGATGGGAACATATATGCTTTACCGAATGTGGATATGGGCATTACATGGGATCGTGGACCAATGTGGTATAACCAAAAATGGCTGGATGCTCTTGAGGTGGAGGGGCTACCTGAGACGACAGATGAATTGTATCAGCTGCTAAAGCGTTTTAAAACGGAAGATCCGAATGGCAATGGAGAAGCTGATGAAATACCGTTAACGGCCTTTAAGATTGAAGATATTCGCCAATGGTTCCTAGGCTTCTTTGGTCATCTCGATCCAGGATTAGAAGTAATTGATGGAGAAGTGATTTTTGGTGCGATTCAACCTGGCTATAAAGCATACCTTGAATACATGAATAAGTTATACGCAGAAGGGCTATTGGACCCAGAAAGCTTTTCGCAAACTGGAGATCAGAAAAAAGCAAAAGGTCAGGCCAACCAAATTGGCTTGTTTGCCGACTGGTCGCCGCATTTTACATTAGGTGGGGAGGCAGAACCGGGTGACCACCCAATGATGCAGCCTGTGAGAAGTGATATCGTTGACGAGCCTCGTTTGCCAAAAAGAGATGGGATTTCACCAGGCCAATTTGCTATCACTTCATCGAATCCTTATCCTGAAGTAGCGATCCGCTGGGTAGACTATTTATATTCTTTAGAAGGAGCGACGCTTGCCAACATCGGGAAAGAAGGGGTGTTTTGGGAATGGAAGGACGAAGAGAAAGGCATTCGTGTCAATAAAGAAACACCAGCACAATATGGCAGCGGGGAAGAGTGGCGTGGCTCATTGACCCCTGACTTTGGCGTGCCAATTCCAAAAAGGGGCTATACAGAAATCGGCTTAAGCTGGGAAGATAGCTCAACGTTTACCCTTGATGAGACAGCGGAAAAATTTGAGCCTTATGCGCAAGTTGCTCTTCCAAAAATGTTTCTTACGAAAGAAGAGCAAAATGAGGTCGGGCGAATTCGAGCTGACTTAGATGCTTACGTTGAGCAAATGGAAGCCAAGTTTATTACCGGGCAAGAACCGCTTTCAAAATGGGATGAATATGTTGATACAGTTAACAAAATGAAAGTTGGTCGATTGATTGAAATTTATGCCGAAGCTTACGAGAAATTTAATACGGCTGAATAATCTTAAAGGCGCTGTAACCTTATCAAAGGTCAGCGCCTTTTTTGGATAAGGTTTACGCAAGGGTTGATACTTTCGTTCAAAAAGACGCCATGATACAATAATAAGAAGACTTATACACAAAAATCTAAGACTTTAAAGATATATTTCCCCATACCCCACTCCCTTTTAAACCACCGATACACTCGATGTCCCATTCTTAGCATCTTTCATTTTTAATCGATTTCTGTGAAGAACGTGCAGTCAAAGGTATGACAAATCAGTGAAGGAGTGGCAGTATGTTTAAAGATTTAATGAAGATTAAGGAAATTGACGGAGAACTAAAGCTCTCTCACAAGCAAAAGGATTTTGGGATTACACTATCTACAGAAGAGCTTATCGTTCAAAAGCCCCATATGAATTATCACATTAAATTAGATGATATTGTCAGTATTCGTCCGTTTGAATCCCCTCGTTTTAAAAGTATTTCCTTAAGCACAGGTTTAGAAAATGCCAGAGAAGTAGCAATGATGAATCAACATCGTAATCATTATCAATTTCATGTAAAAAAAGCGTATGTGCATCGCCGGAGCGGCATTTCTGAGATCGGTACAACTTCTATTGTCTTTCCAATACGTCAAAAATATATTCAGCGAATTGCCACATATGGTGGAATGACAGGTGTCATTGCATAAAATGAACAAGTAAGAATGTCAGCTTTTGAGTGTTTGTGTATATTTCTCGGTCATTGAAGGTTCGGGGAGGGGATTATAGGACTTTACACTGTTCATGATTAAGGATTTGTAGCAGAACGGAGAATGTGTATGTCGGAATTTTTTCAAGTGGATTACTTTATTTTACTCTTTTCAATATTATTTTTATGTGGTGTCCTATCAGTCAAATTTTCTACGCGATTAAATGTACCAGCACTGATCTTTTTTATCGGTATTGGAATGTTGATTGGCAGTGATGGGCTTGGCATCATTTATTTTGATAATCCACACTATGGTCAGTTAGTAGGAATTATTGCACTTGTTATTATTTTGTTTGAGGGCGGATTGCAAACGAAATGGACGGATGTTAAGCCAGTCATGAAACCGGCGATCTCTTTAGCGACTTTAGGGGTCGTCGTCACAATGTTTGTACTTGGTGTTGTCGCCTATTTTGTTCTCGATGAAATATCATTTCTCTATGCGTTGCTTTTCGGAGCAATCGTTGGTTCTACGGATGCTGCCGCTGTATTTGCAGTGATTAAGGGACAGAACATTCGAAAAAAAATTGAAGCAACTCTCGAAGCGGAATCAGGAACAAACGACCCGATGGCGATGTTCTTAACCATTTCGTTAATTGAGTGGATTATGTCGCCAGGCTCTAATATATTTGAAATGATGGGATTTTTTGTTTTACAGATGGGTCTAGGTATTTTATGCGGTCTAGGTTTTGGAAAACTTGCACAAACCATTATTAATCGCATTAATCTGGACTCGAGTGGTTTATATCCAGTGTTGGCGACCGCATTTGCCATGTTTACGTACGCTTTTACGACGATGATTCAAGGCAGTGGCTTACTTGCAGTCTATATTGCTGCGATTTTACTCGGTAATTCTGAGTTGACCTATAAGCATTCTATTTTGCGCTTTAATGAAGGTTTTGCTTGGCTCGCGCAGATTACGATGTTTATTATTCTCGGACTCCTCGTGTTTCCTGATAATTTATTATCTGGTGACTTTATCTGGCGTGGCCTTTTGCTCTCTGTATTCCTCATTCTCGTTGCTCGTCCAATCGCCGTTTTCGTGTCGCTCGCTTTTTCCCGCTATACGTTGAAAGAAAAAATATTTATTTCATGGGCCGGTTTACGCGGAGCTGTCCCCATCGTTCTCGCAACATTTATGTTTGCCGAAGGGCTCGAGAACGCCCAGCTTTTCTTCAACATCGTCTTCTTTGTCGTCTTAACGTCAACGCTTATCCAAGGTTCGACGATCGCTTTATTAGCCCGCATTCTAGGCTTGTCAGAGGATGGCCGACCGACTCCACCGCATTCGCTTGAACTGATTTCCATCGGTAAAGCCAATGCAGAGATGATGGAATATGTCGTGTCTCCCAATGATCATTTTATCAATCAACGTCTGATCGATCTAGATTTTCCGAATAAAGTCATTGTAAGTGTGATCATTCGCGGAGAAAACCTGGTGACGCCTTATGGTGACACAACCATTCTTCCAGGTGATGTTCTTTATTTTCTCGTTCCCAAAACGAGAAAGCCGCAACTGATGGAATATCTCGAGCAATCAGAGGTTGAAGAAGAGGCAAGAACGCATTCCATGTAATCTATACTTTGTCAATGCAAACGGACATCCTGTTAAGGATGTCCGTTTCAGGTTGTTGACAAAGCCGTCGCTTTTTAAAACAGGCGAAAAGTAGAAGCATCCATTAAGCGAACGGTGCTTGACAAACTTTATTTGTTTCGATATGCACTGTGCATCGTCGGTCCAACGTATTCATTTAACTTAAAGCCGTGTTGAATCGCAGCAGTAATGAAATCTTTTGCCGTTTCGATCGCTTCTTTAATTGCCGCGCCACGTGCGAGTTCAGCTGTAATTGCTGCCGAGTACGTACAGCCTGCGCCATGGGTGTAAGATGTAGCTACTCGATCAGCCTCAAACATTTCAAAGGTTGTGCCATCATAAAGTAAGTCAGTTGCTCTGCCATCGGCTTTATTCTGACCACCTTTTATTAACACATATTTTGGCCCAAGCGCATGAATTTTTTCAGCCGCTTTTTTCATATCATCAATTCCTTTAAGCGGTGGCATTTGCGCTAATTGACTCGCTTCAAATAGGTTTGGTGTCGCGATTGTTGCGACAGGGACTAAGACGTCTCGTAAAGCAACAGATGTCTCTGGATGAAGAACTTCATCATTTCCTTTACAAACCATGACAGGGTCAACGACGACATTTTTTATTCCGTGCGTTTGGATGGTGTCTGCGACAAGCTCAATAATCTCAACAGAGCCAAGCATGCCTGTTTTTAAGGCATCAATGTTCACACTGAACAAGGTATCAAGCTGCGCTTTCACCGTCGCTGTTTCCTGAGGGAAAACGAGGTGATTCCAATGATTGTTTGGGTCCATGGTGACAATAGTGGTCACTGCACTCATGCCGTACACATTTCGTTCTTGGAAAGTCTTTAAATCGGCTTGAATTCCAGCACCGCCACTTGTATCTGAGCCTGCGATGGTCACTGCTTTCGGTAATCCCATTAAACATTCCCCTTTCTATACATTTCTTTATTATAACAAGAATCGACATTGTGAGCATTGCATCTGATTGATTCCTGTCACCCGTATAGAAATGGCACAATGACAAAAAATAAAAAAACATCTCTGAAAAGGAGGGGAAACAAGCATTGAGACAGCGAAAAGCCAAGAAAAATAAAGGCACACAGTCGGATCAGCAGACGACGCAGGAGCAAATTTCGGATGTGTACAAAGAAGGAACGATAGACCAAAAAGAAACGCCTCAGCATTAATTTCTTTGTTTAGTCTGTCTTAGGAATAGACGGGAAGATGAGTGAATCCCCCGAACGTCAATTCTTATGTTTTCCAGTATGATGGCACCTTTTTCCACAAACGAAAAAGGTGTTTATTTAGTTATTTAATTCGATTGTCCGTTTCGTATAATTCATTTGCGCTCAGGAAAAGCTGACATGTAAGACGTGAGAGAGGAATTTTCACCATGATATGGAAATGGCTAAAGCGCTCGTGGAAAAGTTCAGACGATAAAGCACATTCAACGGTTACAATACCAGAAATGCTTGACCAATTAGCGGAATCTAATGATTTTCTCGCGTATAATGCACATACAAACAATGGAACGGTCTATTTGAGCTACAGTAATCCTTTGGTAGACGCGGACATTCTGCATAATCATCTGCTTCCTCAACTTGTGAAATATGACATTAACTCAATTGAAGACTTGTCTAAAGCGATTCCTTTTGAACAAAAATCAATGACGATGGATGCCGAGGAAGCGGAAAAAAAGATCATGAACGGGTTTGTCTCGGTTCAGTTGCAAAAAGGAGATCACCAGACGATCCTTGTTCCTGCTGGTTTATCACGAGCGAGGCAAGTCGCAACTGCAGAAGTAGAGTTTTCTGTATTGGGACCGAAGGAAGCTTTTCTCGAAGCGTTGGATACGAATTTGAATCTCGTTCGCAAACGATTACCGGTCCATGAACTAAAAGTAGATGAACTTAGCTCAGGACGGCTAACGAAAACGAGAATTGCAGTGCTATCTATGGAAGGGATTACGAATAAAGAAAACGTCGATACGGTCAAGCAACGATTAAATGAGATCGACTTTGACCAGATTAATGACAGTTCGTTCTTAGCACAAATGATGGCGGATAATTCGAACTCAATCTTTCCGCAATTTATTGATACAGAGCGTCCCGATCGCGTCGCTTCAGCGTTAGCAGAGGGAAAAGTCGCCATCTTAATGGATGGCTCTCCAATGGCATTGCTGGCGCCAACGACGCTGTTAGAGTTTTTTGTAGCGTTTGAAGATTATTTTTTAAACTGGATTATTGCCACCTCGTTTCGTGTGATCCGTGTTTGTTCGGTTCTGTTTTCCATTTTTGCGACTCCGTTGTATGTTGCTATTTTAACTTTTCATTACGAAATGATCCCAAGGGATTTAATGCCAACACTGATTACGACGCGACGAGAAGTACCGTTTCCCCCCATTATCGAAGCGCTATTTCTTGAATTGACGATCGAGCTCTTAAGGGAGGCTGGGGCAAGACTGCCTACAAAAGTCGGACAGACCATTGGGATTGTGGGTGGTATTGTTATAGGGACAGCCGCTGTTGAAGCTGGGCTGACGAGTAACGTTCTTCTCATTATTGTCGCTTTAGCGGCACTGTCGTCGTTTACAACACCTGTTTATAAAATGAGTAATACGATTCGTTTGCTTCGTTTTCCGCTGCTACTCGCTGCTCAATTTTGGGGCTTAATCGGTATTGTCATTTGTGGAACGTTGATTTGGACACATTTACTGAGGTTGACTTCATTAGGAAGACCTTATCTTGAACCGCTCTTTCCGCTACGCTTGTCAGATTTTAAAGATACGCTCGTTCGCCTCCCATTTTCGAAGCAGTCGTTACGACCAATTCAAATGCAGACAGAAAAAATTGAGCGGTTTAAAAGGAAACGTGCCGCCAAGAAAAAAGATATCGATGAGTAATAAAAAGGAGGAGCTAGTGACGTGACTTCTCATATTAAAAAGCAATTTCGCGTGTCTCCTTTTTTTGTTCTGTTTTTAGTGCATGGCGCACAAACAGGTATTTTTATTTTAAATTTCCAACATTCTCTTGTGCCATACGTTGGCTATGATGCTTGGTTGAGCCTCCTTTTAGCTGCTGGTTTATCTCATATCATCATTGCGCTCATTTATGTGGCGATGAAGCGATCGGGTGGAAGTATTGATCGGTTGCATGACCGTATTTTTGGGCGCGTTCTTGGGCGCGCCTTATTAATGCTGTTAAGTATTGGTTATTTTGTAGGTGCATTTCTAATTTTGCGGACCTATATTCAAATTATACAAACGTGGGTTTTTCCAGATATGATCATTTGGCTGTTTGCTCTCGTCTTATTATTACTTGTAGGGTATATTGTTGCAGGAGGATTTCGGGTGGTGACAGGGATTACGGTATATAGCGTTTTCATCCCTTCATTTCTTCTTTTCGTTGTATTTTTCCCGATGCAATATGCGCAGTACTCTCCATTACTCCCCGTGTTTACAAGCTCAGTCACAAATATCTGGCAGGCTGCTTTAGGAATGATGCCTGCATTCTTCGGTTATCTATTCATTATTTTTTATTATCCCTTTATTAATGAGCCGGAAAAATCACAGAAATGGGCGCACTTAGCAAACTTAATATCGTTTGCGTTGTATGTTGTAACGGCATTTGTCAGCTTCAGCTTTTTTAGTCCAAATCAATTGATGGATCATATTTGGCCGACGCTGTCATTGCTGCAAGTTGTCACCTTGCCTTTTGTTGAGAGGTTCGAGATCATTACGATTGCTTTTTGGCTTTTAATTTTACTGCCTTACACATGTTTAGCGATTTGGGCAGGAACGAAAATGCTAAAACGACTTACGGGCGCTCGACAGCGAACGTATGTATGGATCGTGATTGCAGGAATCTACATCTCGCTTCTTCTTATTACTCAACCCGAAAAGTTAAATATGTTTGCAGATTTTTATAGAGCGTATGGCGTTGTTGTTCTGTTTATATACGTGCCTGTTTTAGCGCTGGGTGCTCTATTTAAAGGGGAGGGGAGGAAAAGGAATGAAACGTAAAGGTCTTTTCTTTATTTTGTGCACCTTTCTTTTGCTACAGTCGAGTTGCGGTGCCACACCTAAAATACTTGATGATGTACAACTTGCAACCGTCATCGGGCTTGATCCAGCTGAAAATCATGATGTGAAGATGACCATTTCTTTTCCGGTGTTTAACCCCGACGAGACGACAACAAACGAAACGTTTACGACACAAGCGCGAACGTTAAATGAGAACCTTAACGGAGCAGGGGCTCAGTCTTCAAAAGTGATTGAAACTGGAAAACTGGATACGATTGTGATCAACGAGGAATTAGCGAAGCAAGGCATTACAGACTATCTTGATTTCTTAAAGCGTGGGGCTAATACGGGTGCCAAGCTTTACATTGTGATCTCGGAAAGCCCGGCTCAAAGTCTGCTTAAAGGAGAATACGCAGCGCAAGACCTAGGCGTTTATTTAGACAGCATGCTGCAACAAAATATGAACAAAAGAATGATTCCTGAAATGAACCTTCATTTGTATCAATACGCTCTATTTTCTACGGGCGGAGACCCAATCTTGCCGATTTTAAAACAGAGCAAAGATGTCGTTGAAATTTCTGGAATTGCAATTATGGACAAGGACAAATTTGTCGAAAAAATCCCCTTTGAAGACACTTTTTACTTTAACGCCATTTACGATGATGTAGCAAAAGGGGCACATCGGGCAAAAGACGAAGAAGGGAATATCGCCTATATTCGACGAATTGATTCAATCCGCACAGTCAATTTTAATAAGAAAGATCATTCGTTGACGTTGTCTGTTGATATGGAGGGAGAAGTCCTAGAATATACGGGGTCTCATTTTACAGAAGAGCGTAGCAAAGAAGTTGAGGAAAACTTAAAAAATCGAATTGAGGAAAAAGGATTACAAATGCTTAAACGTTTTCAAGAATTAAATGTTGATCCACTTGGATTTGGAGATGATATTCAAGGACGTGCAGGCTTTTCTTGGCAGGAATGGCAGCAAACCTACCCAAACCTAAAAATGAACGTAACCGCGAACGTAATCATTGTAAATAAAGGAATTTCAGAATAAGTGATGAAAGTCCCCCTGGAGACAGCGCTCCAGGGGGATCTATTTGTTGGTGTCATGCTGTATGGCACTTTTATTTGGACACAGGGTCATTTTTCGCTTCATCTTGGGCGTCGGTTTGGCCTTCCGCATAGGCGTCACGGTATAAAGTTTCCATGTACATGTAAACGATCTGCTTTACCTTATTGTCGACATGAAGCATATCTAAATGTTGACTGCACTGTTGCATCGTGCGTTTTCCTTGGGAGTGGCTGGTCATTCGAAACCCTCCTTGTACCCATGATATGTTCTATTATACGAATAAGCGATTCTTATTGTATATAGGACATTTAGAGGAAATTTGTCGGAATGATAAAAAGACTATGGATTTTTAGATTTCAGTGTCGTCGATATTCAGAAATTCTTTGTCGCAGATTGTTATTCATTGAAAAACGCAAAGAGTTTGCTTACACTTGTTTAGAGTGAAAAAAGGTGGAGACACCAAATTATACTAGGGGAGAGAGATATATGAAAAAGATTGCTGCAATGATAACAGCATTTCTCGTCGTATTGGCGCCTTTAATTCCTGCCAGTGCCGACAGCGGAGACGTTTATCAGACTGATGACGTACTCGGACGAGGGGAATTTTTTAACCAAATCACTGAGCAGCTAGATGTTGAGCCAAATGATGAGCCTTTTTTCTGGCCAGCAGATATTGATGAAACATCGCCATACGCTGATTCAGTGAAAGCGCTCATGCAAAGAGGCGTTTTGGAAGGATATCCAGGAAACAAAATTCAGCCAGAGCGTCCACTTTTTGATATTGAAGCCGCGGCGATCTTAGCCCGATTACTTCATGTTGATGAAGATACAGCTGTGGCGGATCTAGTAGATACTTTTGGTCTGTCTATTGAGGACGGCACGTTTACAACCCAAACAGAAGTCGATGAAATCTTTACGAAAGCACTTGTGAGCGATGAAAGCGCCTTGGAATGGGTGAATCGTTCCACTGAAGCGTCTATCGATGTTGCGTCTTTTAACGCAAGTGCAGATATGACAATGGAAATGAAGTTTGATGACGAAACGATGCAAATGATGGAAGAATTAGGCGAAGAAGCAGCTGCTATGTTTTCTATGGATGCGACATTTGACATGAGTGTTGATTTAGACACTGGAATTCACCAAGTCATTACGGTACAAATGCCGTTTGAAGACCCTGAGCTTCCAGCTGAAATGACAATTGAGCAGTATCTAGTAGAAGATGGGATTTACATGTCCATTCCTCTTTCAGAATCTGGTGAGAAAGAATGGATGAAGATCCCAGCAGATGAAGCTTACACAATGCCATTCGATGAAATGCTTACAATGCAGGCAGACAGCCTTGAGTTTTATGAGCAGCTCAACAATGAGTTTTTCTTCTACAAAGATTTAGGCGAAGAAGACGGCTTGCGTAACATTGCATTTCGCGGTGTCATTCCTTCGATCACTGAACTTTTAGAAGCATTGCAAATGCAAATGGGTGAGGAAGAGCTTTCCCTAGAAATGATGATGCCAGGAGATGCATCTGTTGGTATGAGCGGTCAAATGTGGATTGAAGAGAGTTCTGCGGCTGTTACTCGTCAAGTCGCTGACATGACGATTTCAATGGATGAGGAATCTATGGGCTTTTCCGGCATGGATATTTTCTTTGACATGACAATGACGGATTATAATGAAGCCGGCCCAATTGAATTACCAGAAGCAGCAGAAAATGCTGAAGAGCTATCTTTTGAAGATACAATGATGGTTGAATAAGAATCGAATCTTTACTCAGAAGGCCTTCGTCTACGGACGAAGGCTTTTTTTTATACAAGTCTAAATCTCAATGCATACCGGGAGATAAGCAACGGGCGTGTCTAGCGAGGAGTAGGTCGGTTTTTGAACTAGAGATGCTTTTTTTCAAAGTTTTCTTTGCGGTGCAATTCTTTTACAAAGGCGTCAATTTTGAGAAGGTTTTCTTCAGAGAGCTCACCTACGTAAACAAAGCGCCCTCTTAATGGGGAGTTTAATGGGCTTTGTCTGCCAACAAGCTCGTCTAACGAAACATTAAAAAGGTCAGCGAGCTGACATAAAATAGAAAGGCTCGGCTGTCTGCGACCATTTTCATAGTTTCCATAGGCTTGAGGTGTTAATCCTAATTGATCAGCTATGGCTTGTCGCGAAACATTATGTTCTTGTCGGATGCGCTGTAGATTGATAGGGGTCATCATGCAACTATCCTTTCTAGCGATTTTGGCACAAGTCTTTTCGACTATCGGAAGGTCATAAAAATATAAAATAAGGACTATTTCATGTTGAATTGCTTATTCGAGGGTGTATATATGCCTATTCTGTATATTTGTTCGGCAAAAGTCAATTATTTTTATGTGCCAAAACGGCTAAATTGAATCTCTTGGGTAATTTTCTTAAGTCGAGTGTAAAATGTGATTGATCAACTGTTTCAGCTCGTAGATGGATTCTGATAGCGGATAATCCTTCGCGCGGTTCTCACTTCGTTCAATAAACTGATAAAGCTCTTTTTTGAGAAGAAAAAGCTTTTGATTTGATGCCTCCATCAGTCTGCTCCTCCTTTCAATTGACCATTGTATTATAAGCAACCCTTCCCTCTTGTGTGCATTGCTTTCAAAAGGCACGGCGTAGAGCATATAAAAACACGACGAAATGGCCACATTACGGTAGAATAAGCCAAAGAAAAAAGTGCTTTTTTGCAAAGTCAAAATGAGCTATTTTACTATCAAAGGATAATGTTTCATTTATGTAAAAAAAATTGGCTGTGATGCAAAACTGTGGTAATATATCCATATACGCCATGATCATATATAGATATACGGAGAGCAGTGCGGCAACACTGCTCTCTTCCTTAAAGCCGAACGATTCAGGCTGCTTCTTTTTAAAGGTTGTTGAGCTATCCTACAATGGGTAGCTCTTTTTATCTTGTCACCTTTTTAGCAGCTTAACGATTTGGTCAAAAGAGCGATAATTCGATGTCTATAGTTTTTGAAACAATCTGGCATTTAGGCAGGCAAAACAGAAAAAAGGAGATTGGTCTACGTCAAGGCAGTCGTGTTACTTTCTAAGTCATATCCTCCAATTAGAAAGGAATGAGTCTTATCGTTAACCAAATGCTCTTAGTCGGTAGACTGACGCGCCCCCCAGAGCTTCGATATACGACAAATGAAGGGGTGGCGATGACCCGCTTCATGCTCGCTGTAAACCGTTCATTCAAAAATAATGAAGGTGAGTACGACGTTGATTTTATTCCATGCACAGCGTGGCGTACGCTTGCAGAGACGACCGCTGAATATTGTGAGAAAGGGTCTCTCGTTGCTGTGACAGGGCGGTTGCGTTCTTACACGTTTGAAAGTGACAATGGACAAAAGGTCGAACAGTTAGAAATTGTTGCGAGTTCAGTGCAGTTTCTTGAGTCAAAAGAAGTACGGGAAAAGCGAAAGGCGCAGCAAACCCCGTTTTCATAAGTTTGAAAATAGGTCGATTGATTGACGTTTTTGGAAGAAAACTGAAGAAATTTCTCTCTTGCTATTAAATTGTCAGCGAAATATGTCGATGAAAAAATGACGATGAGCTAAAGACGGTTTAAAGAAAAAGAGAGGGGCTTTGAGTATGGGAATCCGTGGAAAACTGCTCACAACTATGGTCTTAGTCATCACTATCCCGTTAATTGTGTTAGGGACTGTGATTTTTATGCAAACATCAACAGGGATGCAAGAAAATACGCAAAACCATTTGCAAACAGAAATGGGGTTAAAAATCAATAATGCGGAAACGGTCAACTCGCGTATGGCCGAGGTGACGACGCAAATCTTACTGAACAACAGTATTCAAGAGGGTTTGGCTCATTTTAATGCAGGGGAATTAAGCTATGATACATTACAATTCAGACAGGAGACGGAAGACTTCTTATTTTCTTTAACACACGGTAATGATCTTATTGCAAATGTTGCCTTAATTAAAGCGGATGGCTCGATGATTACGAGCAGGGGGCAATCTTCTTTGTTGTCTGAAGAAGAATTAAATAACCTTAACAATCAGGATTGGTATAAAAGGGCGGAAGAGCTTTCAGGAAAAGGGTTTTGGGTAGCCTCTGAAGAGGACTTCGTCGAAGAGGGAGAGCGCGTCAGCTATGTTCGTTTGCTGAACAGCATGAGTAGTAGTGATCCGTTAGCAGTGATCCGGATTTCCATTCATCCAGATCAATTGTTAACCTCTTTAGGGCAAGCTGAAGAAAATATTGAAGACGCCTTAGCCAGAGGAGAAACTGAAGAAGGCGAGACAACTGACTCATCGACACAACCGAGGGGTGTCGTTTACAACGAAAACACAGGAGTCAATTTTATCGTCTTAAATAAAAACAATCAAAATTTTTTGAATCCAAATGAACCACTTCATGAGGATTTCATTCAAGAAATTCAAGAAATAGAGCTAGAAAGAGATCAGCCAGTCATCCAAAGTATAAATGTAGATGGAGAAGAGCAAATCGCTGTACTTCAAAACGTTAAAGGAACAGATTTGACCTTAGCGAGTGTCATTCCTCTCACGCACATACTCGGTAGTGTAAATACGGTGAAAATATGGACGATTGTTACAGGCATTATTTTAGTTTTGTTAGCACTTGTGATCGGCACTTTGATGGCAATCCATATTACTCGACCGTTAAATCAATTAAGAGACGCAATGAAAAAGGTAGAGGATGGAGATTTAACTGTAAAGGCAGATATAAAAGCCAAAGGAGAGATTCAACAACTTGCTGGCAGCTTTAATACGATGGTCTCTCAACTAGCAACAGTTGTCCTCAGTGTTAAGGAGGCGACGACAGGATTGAAGACCTCCAGTGATCGCCTGACAGTCAATTCAGCTACGGTTAATCAAGCATCAAATGAAATCTCTCAAGCGGTTGAACAAATTGCAGTTGGCGCCAGCGACCAATCTGAGTCGGTGAATGCTGGTGCAAGTATTACCGACACGCTCTCTGAGAAAATTCAAGAAGTCGTTGCGTCGATTCAAACGGTTCGTCAATCGGCAATGAATGCGGAAAAAGCAGGGAATGAAGGACAGCAAAAAGTCACTTATTTAACCGAATCATCATCAGAAAGCATGAGTCGACTTCAGGAAATGGCTGCTGAAATCGAAACGCTTGAAAAAGAGTCTGAAAAAATTGATTCGATTGTTGAAACAATTACTGACATTGCTAATCAAACGAATTTACTGGCATTAAATGCATCGATTGAGGCGGCACGTGTCGGTGAAGCCGGTCGTGGCTTTGCGGTTGTCGCTACTGAAATTCGACACCTTGCAGAGCAAGTGCAAACTGCTTCGCAAGAAATTGCGCATATCGTTCATTCAACGCGGTCAGATATGAATCGTGTAGCCGGTCAGATGAATGAGGTTCGCACGTTATTTGAGTCACAAGGTGAACTGATTGATTCCAACGCGGATGCGTTCACACAAATCATTACTGGGATTGATGATGTCAAACACGAAATGGCTCAGTTAGATGAGGGAGCAAAAGAGATGCTGACGTATCGTGAGCAGATTGTTGAAATGATGGAGCTCAGCGCAAATGTGTCTGAAGAGACAGCAGCGACTTGTGAAGAGGTGTCTGCATCTGCCGAGGAGCAAATGGCATCTGTCAGTGAACTAACGCATCAAATTAAAGAAATGGACCATGAAATTAATGATTTACAAGGTCGAATTTCTTCCTTTCATATTGAAGAACAACCGCACATGCACGAACGAAAAATGAGTGATCACACAGCACTTCAGCTAGTCGAAGACGACGTCGTAGAAGAAATTGCTTCAACGAGTGATCATGAGGATGATTACGAGTCATCGTCTTATGATAGTAAAGAAGACGGTGTTCCGGAAAGTGAGTTCACTGAGCAATCCGACCAGCATCACGTTGAAGAAAACAATGAAGAAAAAGATCACACGCAACGATAAAAACAGAAATATATGCCTCATCTGTGAACTGCACCTCAATTGTTAGATGTATCGGGGGTGCAGTTTTTCGCTGAATCTTCCTTGCAGGTGATAAAGTCTTTCTCAAATGCTTCTTTTTTCATGAATGAGGTGCAGTTAACCTTTTCAGAACGGAAGCCATTTGTTATGATGGAAGTAAGCTACATATAAGTGTTAATGTAATGCATTACATTTAGAGGAGGAGTACGATGGCAGCAAAATTAGGCTTACAACTGTTTACACTGCGAGAAGAATGTGCAGAGGACTTCGTTGGAACACTCGAGAAGGTGGCGGCTTTAGGTTACGAAGGGGTAGAATTTGCCGGGTACTATGGTATGTCAGCGGCAGATTTAAAACACGAGTTGGATCGACTTAATTTGACAGCGATTTCAGCGCATGTACCTATTCCACAGCTACGCGATAACCTTGCTGATACGATTGCTTATCAAAAGGCAATCGGTGCAAAGTATATCGTTTGTCCTTACCTTAGTGAAGAAGATCGTCAAAAGTACAAGGAGCTTGTTCCTTTATTTAAAGAAGTGGCCGCGGCTTGTCAAAAAGAAGGGATGACCTTTGGGTACCATCATCATGATTTCGAGCTGGAGCCATACGAAGGGACGGACGGTTTAAGCTATTTGCTTACTCATTTGTCAGCCGAAGAGCTTATTGCTGAATTTGATGTGTATTGGCTTCGTAAAGCTGGAAAATCACCAGTGGAATGGTTGCGGGCCCACAAAGGACGTACTCCACTCGTTCATTTAAAAGATATGACGCAAGACGGCTCCTTTGCAGCGCTTGGAGAAGGGGATACAGACATTCAAGCCATTCTGGCAGAAGAGAAAAGCAGTGAGGTAGAATGGTGGATTGTTGAGCAAGATGTGACACCTGGCCCTGCGCTTGAATCTGTCGCAAAAAGCAGAGAATATTTGAAGACGATTTACAGATAAACTAAATATAGAAAACCATTTGAAGTTGAAAGGAGAAATAATGATGAAACTTGGTGTTTTTACAGTACTTTATCAAGACTTAGCTTTTGAAGACATGCTTGATAAAGTGAAAGCGATGGGGATTGAAGCTGTAGAAGTAGGTACAGGAGCATATCCTGGACAGGCTCACGCACCTCTTGAAGATTTGTTGGCAGATGACGCAAAAGTTAAAGCGTTTCAAGAAGCCATTACCTCAAGAGGTCTCACTTTAAGCGGGTTAAGTTTTCATGGAAACCCATTGCATCCAGATCCTGAATTCGCAAAAAAATCTCATGAAAGCTGGAGAAATACGGTCCTATTGGCTGAGAAGCTAGGTCTTGATGTTGTCAACGGATTTTCTGGATGCCCAGGAGACTCTGAAACTTCGAAAAATCCAAACTGGGTCACGTGTGCCTGGCCTCCTGAATATGCTGAGGTTTTAGAGTGGCAATGGACAGAAAAAGTAATTCCTTATTGGCAAGAGGAAGCTGCTTTTGCAAAGGAACATGGTATTCAAAAAATTGCTTTTGAAATGCATCCAGGATTTGTTGTTTATAATCCGGAGACACTCTTACGTTTGCGGGCGGCCGTCGGTGACATCATTGGAGCAAACTTTGATCCAAGTCACCTCGTTTGGCAAGGAATCGATCCTGTTGAAGCGATAAAGCATCTTGGCAAAGAAAATGCAATTTTCCACTTCCACGCGAAGGACGTTTATGTAGATGAAGCGAATAAGAGCATTAATGGTGTCCTCGATACGAAGCATTACGGTCAAGTCTTAGATCGTTCATGGACGTTCCGTACGTGCGGCTACGGACAAAACGAAAAGCTTTGGCGGGACATGATTTCTGCGTTACAGATGGTCAATTACGATTATGTCATGTCAATTGAGCATGAGGACATGCTTGCTTCCATTGATGAAGGGCTCCAAAGTGCCATTGATTTCTTAAAGCCTTTACTATTTACAGAAAAACCAGCGGAAGCTTGGTGGGCATAAATTAAATTACACCGCGGCTGAAATAAAAAGTCGCGGTGTTTTGCGTTGTTGAATACACTGGGCGTCCCGAACATCATGATTGCTTCAAAATCTCCAGATTCCTCATCGTCTAAAGCATGGTATACTGTAGTGTAACGTACATAAAATCTTCAAAGTAGGAGTGGCCATACAATGACAAAAACACCTATGTTTTTACAGCCTGTGTTTAAAGAGCGAATTTGGGGAGGCACGAAACTTCGGGAAGCCTTCGGTTATGAAATACCTTCTGAGGAAACAGGCGAATGCTGGGCAATTTCTGCCCATCCTCACGGAGAAAGCCAAATTGAAAATGGTCCATTTTCAGGAAAGACGCTTCGGGCATTATATGAAGAAAACCGTGAGCTTTTCGGCAATCACGATGCATCTGTATTTCCGTTATTAACAAAAATTTTAGATGCGAACGCCGATTTATCAGTGCAGGTTCACCCTGATGATACGTACGCAAAGGCGCATGAAGCTGAAGGTGAATTAGGAAAAACGGAATGCTGGTATATCATTGATGCCAAGGAAGGCGCAGAATTAATTTACGGTCATCACGCCAAAACGCAGGAAGAGCTGCAGCAGATGATTGATCACGGTCAATGGGATGATTTGTTGCGCCGTGTGCCTATCAAAAAGGTGACTTTTTTATGTGCCGAGCGGGACAATCCATGCTCTTTGCGAAGGCACACTCGTGCTAGAGACACAGCAGAGTTCAGACACGACGTACCGAGTGTATGATTATGATCGAAAGGGAGCCGATGGTCAACCTCGTGAGCTTCATTTAAAGCAGGCGATCGATGTGACGACGGTCCCACACGTAGATGCGAAAACAACTGCTACTGAGGAACAACGAGAGGGCACAAAGGTTGTGACTTTAATTCAAGATCCACAGTTTTTTTCTGTTTATCATTGGACAATTGAAGGAGAAACTTCATTTCCAATGGAGGCGCCATTTTTACTCGTCAGCGTATTGGATGGTCAAGGCGAGATTGAAACTGAAGACGGCACGTTTGCGTTTGCAAAAAGTCAACACTTCCTTATTCCGTCAACAGTGGACCGTTTTCAAATCCGGGGGAACGCAGAGTGTATCGTATCGCATGTATAATGAATATCGTTTGACTGCTTTTATGAGGATGTAGGTGTTCGTCTCATCGAGCGTTTTTTCTAAAGGCGTTTTTTCCTGAAACGACGTTAAGACAATTCTGCTGTCGAGTACTTCCGAACAGGTGAGCGATAAAGGCTGTCTTGGAAGTACTCGATTTATCGATAAAAGCAAGAGAATGACAGTTACGTCCTTTTGAGGGCGTTTTTTAAATTGGCCTGAATTTGAATATTTCCTGAAATGAGCGTAGTTTAACAGTTTAAGAGAGCTCACGTGTATATATGCATCCGCTGTTTATAATAAGAATTGCTTAGAGAAATTCAATTTCACTTCCTTTTATAAGGACTTTCGTCGCGATATGATGGTCGCAAGACATACGAAAGGAGGATAATTTCAATGGCTGACCGTTTGTCTCAAATTGAAGAGGAGTTGCGCTGGCTTCGGAAGCAAGTATACTTGCTCGGGAATGAAATCCCTTCGTCACGACGAATTCACGCGATTATTGAGCAAGTTGCAGCCAATGCTGAAGGTCTGCACACGAAAAATTGATCACTTGATGTTGCACTTCCTCTTAAATGACCCTCACATAACAAACCTCTAGCACATTCTTCTAGACATCACCTCCAAAGCTTAGCCCCTCCTGAGCTTTGGGGGTTCTTCATCCGCAAAAAGCCCTTTCATCTGTTCATGTGCTGACTTAGTTAAATATGGTATACTCTTGAAAGATGGAAGGGAGGCGCGCTTATTTTGGGAATCAAAAAAGCCATTATACCTGCTGCTGGTTTAGGGACACGCTTTTTGCCTGCGACAAAGGCACAACCGAAAGAAATGCTGCCTATTGTTGATAAGCCTACAATACAATTTATTGTTGAAGAAGCTGTGTCATCAGGAATTGAAGATATTATGATTGTGACCGGACGTGGTAAGCGAGCAATTGAAGATCATTTGATAAATCATACGAATTAGAGGAGACGCTCGAGAAAAGGGAAGAATGGGAGCGGCTCGAGCAAATTCGTAACATATCTCAGATGGCTAATATTCATTACATAAGACAAAAGGAACCGCTTGGCCTAGGGCATGCCATTTATTGTGCCCGTTCATTTATTGGAGATGAACCTTTTGCAGTGATGTTGGGTGACGATATCGTTCATCATCAAACGCCCTGCTTAAAACAGTTGATGGATGTCCATCAGCAATATGGTGGGAATGTGATCGGCATTCAGCAAATTCCGCCAGAAAACGTGAATAAATACGGAATTATTGACCCAGGAAAGCAATTATCTGAACGTCTGCATGAAGTAAAAGCACTCGTTGAGAAACCATCAATTCAAGACTCACCTTCTAACTATGCGATTATGGGAAGGTACTTGTTAGATCCGGCGATATTTGACGTTTTACAGCACCTTCCACCTGGAAGAGCGGGCGAAATTCAGCTGACCGACGCCATTCAGGAGCTGAAAAACACTTCAAATGTATACGCGTTTGCATTTGAAGGCCTTCGTTTTGATGTAGGAGACAAAATCGGCTTCGTGAAAGCAACATTGCATTGGGCGATGAGTCGTGAGGACATGCGAGCTGAGCTCATTGCTTATATGAAAAAGAATCAAATGATATAACCGAAAAAGGCTGTGTTATCGAATTGTCTAGTGATAACATCAGCTTTTTTTGTTTTTTAATTGTGAGATGTTTGGAATTTAGTATGTAACAAAAAATGACATCAATTTAAGAAAAATGTCGAAGGAAAATTCTGAAATTAGTGCAGGATATTGTGGTCTTGTGAAGAAAGTGTTATCGGTGTCCTTCTTTGTAAAAAAAAGTGAAATCATGTTGTCGGATGCAAAAGTGAGTCACTTGACAAATGGAGACAAAGCAAAACGTTTTTCCTAACGATGGCTGTTCATTACGAGCGATTATGCCAGCACATTCGTTTATAGAAAACTTCTTTACCTGCTGTTTAGTGATCGACTTCGTTAAACAATTTGTATTGAAGGAGGAAGTAGATGAAGTATGCGATTCAGTTACTGCTTGATAAGCCGGAGCTCATGGAAAAGCTGAAGGCTGGAAAACTGACGTGCATCGGCTTTTCAGAGGAAGAACAGCAAACATTGTTAAACGCCTTCGTCGCAAAAGAACGGACAACCAGTCGGTTTGACAGCAATACACAACCATAGAAAAAACGTTGAGGCAGCCGCTTCTATGGGGGTGCCTTTCCAATGTGAATCATACAGGATTCTGTTGATGGCAGAAATCGAAGGGAGATCGATAACGTGGACAGGGTCTACCGTATGGGTATTGTTTTACTATTGGGCCTTGCCGTATATTTTGCGTATGTCATCGTTCAGTTTCCACTTATGGGCTTGACGATCAGTAATACACCCAATGGTGATTATCAAATTGCTCAAGTTGTACCCGGAGAGTGGGGACAAGCACACCGAGTTGAAGAGGGTTCTATGCTGTTAGAAATCAATGGGAAACCCCCAGAAGCATTTTTTCCTCTCAATTGGTCAAATCGCTTGGAGAAAGTTCACCGTTTGCGCGTTCAGGAATCAGATGGTGATGATAGAATGCTGACACCATCCCGCTCTCATTTGCAAAATCAAATGATTTTTCACTTGTTGCTGCCAGTTAGTTTTTTCCTCTTCTGCCTCTTTCTCGGCTGGCAAATCTATGTTCGAAAGCATCATTTACGGGTGACAAGACTGCTCATTTTTTTAACGTTTGTCATCGGTTTGTTTATTTTGTCCGCACCAGTCGCTGATCGGGAAGATCTTCTTGGCCGCTTGACCTACAGCGCAAGCTCGCTACTTATTCCGATTTTATTTTTACAGTTTTTTCGTCGTTATTTTCGTAGCCATTCTTTGCGTTTTTTGCAGATAGGGCATCTTTCGCTCCTTTATGGTGCTATGGTTGGCTCATGTGGGATGGAAATTCTCAGCTTTATTCGTCCTGAATTGGATGGAACTGTATGGTTGATACAGTTCACCCTCTTTGTCCTTTTTACGAACTGGACGAGTTTTGTCCTCATTGCGAACTATATCCACATGCGAAAAACGGCTTATCATACAACCTTAAAAGTGATCTTATCGGGATTTTTCCTTAGCCTTTTACCGTTTGTTTTGTTCACGGCAATCCCAGCAATGATTACAGGCTTGCCATTAATTAACGTTGACTTGACCAGTCTGGCAATCCTCTTTCTACCTGCCTCCTTCATTTATTTAATGGTTACAGAAAGATTGTTAGATATGAACTATATTTTTTATCGACTCCGATATTACGCGCTCCTTGCCCTCATGCCAACCGGCTTTGTGATGTTTTCGACATACCTTTTTCAAGGAACCGATGTATCACCAACTTTGTGGCTTGTTATTTTATTGAGTACATACGGCTCGACGCTATTATTTTTATATATGAAGGAATGGTTAGATTACAAATTACAATTTAAAAGATTTTCCGAGAAATATAATTACCAGAAAAGCCTTTATCGCTTTTCGCAAAAAGTAAAACAAGTGAAGAAAGTTCAGGACTTGATTACCGTTCTGCAGAATGAATTGGAGGAAGTCCTCCATGTGCGGGAAACGGCTGTATTTTCTATGGATCGTGAAGGGGACATTGTATGTGAGGAAAAACCCCATCTCAAAACAATGATTCGCATGTCGAAGAATAAATGGGCACGAAAGGCGTATTTGCCTGGTGATGCTTTAGAGTGCATAGATGGTTTTGCACTTGTGATTGGGATGAAGCAAAATGCCTATACGATGCTTTGGATCAGCTCAAAAACAGACCGAAGCACGCTCAGTCCTGATGAGAAACAATGGCAAAGGGCGTTGAGCTACTATACGAGCATCTTACTGGAAAATCTCTATTTAATTGAGAACCTGATTGACCGAATTGATCAATTGCATGAGCCAGGGAGTCATCCGGCGTGGTTATCCAAAATGCTATTCACGATCTCTGAGCGCGAACGAAGCCGGCTCGCCAATGATCTTCATGACACGATTTTGCAGGAGCAGCTTTTTCTTTATCGGAAATTAGACACGTTACGCAATACCATTCCAATGATGCTTTGGAAGGTCGTGAAAATTTGAAAAAGGAAATGAATCATTTAAAAGAGCATGTCCTCGACAGCGTCCACCTTATTCGCGAAACGTGTAATGAGCTGAGACCCCCTTTTTTGGCAGAACAAGGCATTCATCAAGCGCTCGAGCATCTCATTCAACGCACACAGCTGTCGGCGAACTTTCGAGTTGAATATTCGTTTGCTGAGCAGACGTATCCCCTCAATGATGATATATCCATGACCATATTTCGCATGGTTCAGGAGCTGTTGAATAATGCAATGAAACATTCAAACGCGAACGTCGTCCAATTAACGCTTCGTTTCGATGGTCAAGGAATTTGGTACATTCAATATAAAGACGACGGCGTTGGCATGGATGTGGAGCAAATTAAAAATTACGATCAGCATATGGGTATTTACAGCATAAGGGAGCGTGTCAATGCGCTTGGTGGTCGAGCTCGATTTAACTCAACACTTGGATACGGTTTAACCGTTGATATCCACCTGCCTCATGAAGAGAATATTGAAAAAATCGCTGAATAATGAAGCGTTGATCTTAAATGAAAGGAGAGCGTTATGCGAATTTTAATTGTCGATGATCACCCAGCTGTAGGTGAAGGGACAAAAGCGATGCTTCAAGAGGAGCAGTTTGATGTCGATGTGATGGTCAGTGCCGGAGACGTTTTGCGACTCATTAAGGAAGAAAACGAATGTTACGACCTGTTTTTATTTGACTTATATATGCCAGAAATGAATGGTCTTGAGCTAACGAAGCACATTCGCAGACAACTCCCTGATGCGATCGTGCTCATTTATACGGGGTTTGATATTCATGACCACTTTAATATGGTTGTCGAAGCAGGTGCTTCGGGATTTTTAAGTAAAACAGCGTCTAAGGCACAGCTGCTTAGAGCGATCTATTGTGCGCTCGATGAAGAAGCGGTCCTTCCGCTCTCATTGTTTCGTCAGCTCCGTAAAAGAAGCACGGATGTGTCATTGCAGCGAGCAGAAAATGAAGAAAGCTTGCAGCTCAATGGAAAAGAGCGTTCCATTTTAGAACACGTATATAAAGGACAGACGAATCGCGAAATCGCGCTCGAACTTCATATGAGTCAGCGGACGGTGGAGCATCATCTAACGAAAGTCTTTCAAAAGCTGTCGGTACGGTCGCGGACAGAAGCGATGTTGCGTGCGAAAGAGCTCGGTTTGTTAAACATCCTGTCGTAAGTGAAAGGGCTAAAGCTAATTGCGGAAAACCGCAAAAAGATTTACGGTGTAAACCTGCTTGAATTCCTGTATGATGGAATTATCAGATAATAACCGGTGAGCCCTAGACCAATTGAAAAAGGATGATAGATGTGCACCTTGATCATTATCATGGAACAACTTACCAGCTGATTGAAGAGATTCGTGCGCTGATTCGTGTTTTTCAAGATGAGCATTCGGAAGCAGACAAGCGAGAAGTTTTTCTGACAATTAACGATTTGACAATCGAATTAGTCCGCCGTGAAGGTCAGGAAAAAGCCATTGAAAGCATGTGACATTTGGTGTGTTGACGTCCGAGAGAAGGATGCAGGGCTAGTGTATTGTAATTGAATAGGGAGGTTTATTGTACAGGGGAAGGGATCTTAGTTCAGAAGGAGCTGAGGTCTTTTTTTTTGATCAGGAAAATAGTAAAAGTCCAAATCGAAAATGATTTGGACACAGAGTGAAGACAAAGTCTATGTAAGCTAGCTTGTAAAACTTTTCAGCCTGATTTGAAAACGCTTATCATTCTAGGCGCGAAAGCGAGCGAAGACTCGAATAGAACCCTAGTTCATGAGAGGACGAGCGAGATAAGCAACGACGAATGAAAGCGTTTGTCAACAGGCTGAGTCAAATCGAAAATGATTTGGACCTTAAGTTAGCTTACCGAAATCGCCCTGCAAAATGAACCGTGGTTGTCATACCAAAACATCATTGACCTGTAGTCAGCAAGTCATCCACTTGGCGTCGTAAAGCACGCAGACGCTCATACCGATCTAAGAAATTTGTAAAGTAAGCTTCCCACACCGCCTGTTTGTCTAGACGGACGTACAGATCGCGGAGTCGTTCAAGCGTTTCAGCGGCTTTTTTATAGCCGCTTTTATTTTTTTTCGCGACATACCTTTCCACGAGCTGGTGGTAGAGTGGGAGAAGAGCGTTTGGCGAGCGTTCTGCGATCGTCTGTAAATGATTTTCGGCAATCTGTTCAAGATCGACCGCCTGAAATAACCACAATTCAATACATTCCTCATCTTTACCTTGCTCAAGCAGAAGGGCGGAAAACACTGTGAGGCTTTCGGGTAGCCATTTTATTAAAATATTGCCAAATGCTTCAAGGGCATTCTTTTTTTCTGCATAATGCTTTTGTTCTTCGAGCAACTGCCGTAAACGTGTATTTCGGAGCGATTCGTCCTTCCAAGCGTCCCAAGTTTCCTGAAGCCAGTCACGACACGATTCCACCCATTTTTGCATTTCTGCATCACGTTGCTCAAGGGACTGGTATTTGTGAATCATCTCAAGCATCGCTTCTGTTTTTTGATCGAGTGGGTTTGGTGTTTCGAGAAAATAATGTGTACGAATGTCTTCGGGAGACGGATTCAACAATGGTCTGTTTAATGCTTCAGATTGGAGCCACCGATCAAGTGAAATGAATACGGAAAAAATATCGATATAGGAAATGGCGAGTGAAAGATAAGGGTGAAAAGCTTTTGCACATAGCTCTTGAAGATGAGGCTTGGCGTCGTCTTTGACGTTAAGCTCATGGCAGGCTAGCGCAAGCTCCTTCATTTCATTCATTAATGGTGCAGCATCTCCTTCATGACTAATGTCGTCCCATTGCTTCAGCATGTACAAGCCAGCGACAAGCGCATAGAGACGACGGAGCTGCCACGGCCCTTTATACGCTTCGACGAGACGTGCATAATTGCGCTGCAGCGCGTTTGGTCGTAAGAAAGGGTCAAACTGCCAATTCATTGGACGAAGGGCTTCATCTAATGACTGAATGTCTTCTATCGTTAAAGGCTGTTGTTTCCGCAGCGTGACGTTTGCTTTAGGGGCTGATCGATCTTGCTCCCAGTTGGCGAGACGCTCACCTGGACTTTCAAAATGTGAAAGAACGTACAGTAAGAGCGCGAGCACATGGCCGCAATAGGGAAGCCCGCACGTACATTCATGAACGTCCGGCTGTGTCAGCGTCACCCGCGTGTCCAGCTTGCGGACATCTTGCACTGAACCAGACAGCTGGCCTTCGGAAAAGACGACATTGTATACACTTCCTTGGCGAAAGAGCGACAAGCCCTTTTTAGCCTGGCGCGCGTCGCGCTCAATCGATGCATGAATGGAGTCAAGCCAGTCGGTCATCGCTTGCTGAATGTCCTGTTTCGGTACTTCATCATAAATCATTGCTAGTCCTCCGTCACTTTTTTGCCACATTTGTATTAAAAACCAGTAAAAACCATTGAAATTGACCGTACAGTCACTTTATCATAAAGTAGTATGTGATGAATGTATACACCGGTGACTGACCGGTCATTTTTTTGATGGGGTGGAGAAGTTTGAATGAAAAAAAGAAACGAATTATTGAATCCGCACTGTCGTTAGTTGGTGAAAAAGGCTTTCATGCGACATCGATGCAAGATATCGCTAAGAAAAGCGGTATGTCAAAAGGAGCGCTTTACTTACACTTTTCGTCTAAAGATGAGCTGAACGTAGCAATGCATACGTACTATCATGAACGCTTTCATGAAATGGTTGTCAATATTTCTGCCGACCCTTCGTTAACTCCGAAAGAACGATTGATCAAGCAAATCGAAAGCCTGTTTCTCATGCTTGAAGAACACAAAGCGGCATTGCACGTTTTTATCCAAGATAACCTCTTGCTTGCTCAAGGCACGAAAGCCATCCGATTTATCGAAAAAGAGAAATGTGAATCGGCTGAATGGCTGATTGCTGCGGTCAAATCCATCGTGCCAGCAGAAGCAGAGAAATACGCTTACGATATCAGCAATTTTGTGGAAGCCTACCTTTTATCATACATAAAAATGCTGTTAATCGAAAGGTTTGACGTAAAGCCGACAGAATTTGCTCACTATGTGATGCGGAGAATAGACGACGTTGTAGCAGGACTCTTACAAAGAGATGAAATGGTGTTACAGGATGTACAAGCAGCGCAACTTAAAGTGGGCGTCAAGTCTGTTCATCATGAACTGTCCGATTTGGAAACGGAGATTGAAAAAAGCCAGTTGGATAAAGATAAAAAGGCTGAGCTCCATGTGATGCTGGACGTTTTGACCCATGAGCTGAACAAGGACGCGCCACAGAAGATCGTTTTTCAAGGGATGCTCTCGACACTCGACGAGTACCCGGAATTTAAAGACAATCAATCTCGTATTCTAGCAATGGTTGAAAGAATGTTATCCATGAAGGAGAAGGAGAAAACAGATGAGAAATCAACGTAATGCACTAGGGCTGATCATCAGTATTATGTTCGTTGTTTTTGCAGCTGGATGTTCACAGCAGCCTTCCGCAAGTTCTACGACTGAGGAGGAGGAGCCGAGCACGCCTGTGATGGTTGAAAATGTTGAAGGCGGCTCATTAGATGTGAAGAAAGAAATCGTTGGCAACCTTGTTCCGGAAACACAAGCAAATGTCACACCAAAAGTACAAGGTGAGCTTGTCAGCTTAAATGTAAAAAAAGGTGATACGGTTCAAAAAGGTGACGTGCTTGGAAAAATAGATGATGAAAGCTTGCGCGAGCAAGTTGAATTGCGGCAAATTGGCTTGCAGCAGGCACAGGCGCAGCTGGAACAGGCGAAGCTGTCACGCCAGACTGCGCAAAACGGCTTGAAGTCGGCGCAAAACCAGCTTGAGCAAGCAAACATTAGTATTGAGCAAGGGAAAAAGGGCTACGATACAGGCATGACCGATTCAGACTTGAATGTCGATAATGCCCGGATTCAATGGGAAGATGCGAAAGAAAATGTAGAGAAATTAGCGAACCTGTATCGTGAAGGGGCCATTCCTTATCAAGACTATCAAGCAGCGATTGATGGGGAAAAGCAGGCCCGTATTGCCTTAGAGCAGGCGCAGCTCGCCGCGGAAAACTCGGAAAACACAGAGGATATCCAAATGCTTGAATCACAAAAGAAAGCGGCTGAGATCGGTATCGCGGATGCGAAAGAAAACATTAAAAATGCGGAAAATAGCGTGCAACAAGCACAAAATGGTGTTCAGCAAGCACAAACTGAGCTGGAGCAGGCGCGCAGTCAGCTGAACGACCCTGTGTTATATGCGCCATTGACTGGTGAAGTCACTTCGATTTCTAATAAAGTCGGAGAAATGGTGTCTTCGGCAAATCCTTTTGCGACAATTGTCAGCCTAACGCCGGCAACCGTGCGTGCGCAAGTTAGCTCAGAGCAGCTTTCGTTGTTTACAAAAGGGGAGACCGTTGATGTTATCATCCCGTCTATTGATGAAACGCGTGAGGCGACGGTCTCATATGTCGCGGCTGCCTCTGAAGACAATGGTTTGTTTACCGTGGAAGTGACGCTGCCGAACGAAGACAAAGTGCTGAAGCCAGGTATGGTGACGAAAATCGCGGTCACGACAAGTGTTGTTGACAATGCATTGCTCGTGCCAACAGAAGCCGTCGTTGAAGCGAACGATGAGGCGATGATCTATGTTGTTGAAAATGACCGTGCGGTGCAAAAGGACGTTGAGATTGTGGAAATGCAGTCTGATGTGACCGCCGTGTCAGGAGACTTTTCAGCGGGAGATACAGTGATTGTGAAAGGGCAGGGGACGTTAAACGACGGCTCGCTTGTTCGCATAATGGAAGGGGACGAATAACGTGAAGCGCCTAGTAGGTACGTCCGTAAAACGACCTGTCGGCGTCATCATGATCGTCTTGTCGATCTTGGCGCTCGGGTTCGTGTCCTTACGTAATTTGCCGGTTGACTTGTTTCCAGATGTCGAAGTTCCGGTCGCCGTTGTTGCGACGTCCTATCCAGGAGCGGCGCCGCAGGAAGTTGAGAATCTCGTCTCTAAACCATTAGAATCCCAGTTAAGTACGATTGAAGGGATCGATATGATTCAATCGAACTCTTCACCGTCATCGTCGCTCGTCATGCTCATGTTCCAGACGGGGACGAACTTAGACAATGCGATGCTTGACGTCAGGGAGAGCGTCGATGCGGTCAAGGCGATGCTGCCGGATAGTGCTAACGATCCGTCAGTGCTTCGCTTTGATCCGCAGCAAATTCCGGTCATGTTTGTCGGCTTGACTGGTGCAGATTTAGACGAGCTGCAAAACATTGCCGAAACAGATGTAGAGCCAGCGTTCACGCGAGCGCCTGGTGTCGGCTCGGCGACGATCAACGGAGGGCAAGAGCGGGAAATTCGTCTTGAGCTGAACAAAGCTCAGCTCGCTCGTTACGGCCTGACGCCGAACCAAGTCTTATCGACGGTCCAGCAAGAAAACGCCAACGCTTCTGGAGGTGTACTCTCGCGAGGAGACAAAGAGCTGCAAATCCGGATCGAGGGCGAGTACGATTCATTGGATGACATTAATAATACGCTCATCTCCTTGCCAAATGGCGGTCAAGTGAAAGTGTCTGACGTGTCGACGATGGTCGATTCGTTTAAAGAGATGAGCAGTGTCACGCAAGTGAACGGTGAAGAAGCACTCGTCATCTCGATTTTGAAGCAGTCGGACGCGAATACTGTTAGCGTCGCTGATGAAGTGTATAAAGCGATGGACGATATTCAAGAGGAGCTCCCTGAAGGAGTCAACATTTCGGTCGTCCAAGATACGTCGACCTTTATACGCGACGCGATCGATTCAGTAATTAATAACATTATCATTGGAGCGGTGCTGTCCGTTCTTGTCCTGCTCCTCTTTTTGCGCAGCGTTCGCTCGACGCTCGTCATTGGCTTATCGATCCCAATTTCGATTATTGCCGCCTTCTCGTTAATGTACTTTACCGGTTCGACGATTAACACGTTGACGATGGGTGGACTGGCGCTCGGCATCGGGATGATGGTCGACAGCTCGATCGTTATTCTGGAAAATATATTTTCTTATAAGGAACGGGGCTATTCGATCAAGGATGCGGCAATTATCGGTGGCTCAGAGCTTGGCTCAGCCGTCTTTGCCGCGACAATGACGACGCTCGTCGTCTTCCTGCCGATCGTGTTTACGTCCGGGATTGCGTCAGAGCTCTTTACACCGCTGGCATCGACCGTATCGTTTTCGTTGGTGTCGTCGCTCATTGTTGCACTCACGTTAGTGCCGATGCTCGCGTCGAAGTTTTTAACGAACAAGAAGAAGAAAAAGCGCGGCTTGTTCAAACGGAAACAGAACCTTGCAGACGAAGAAGCTTCGTCTGAAGATGACGATACGGATGAGCGTGTGACCGAAGCAGGTGACACCGTCGTGCCGGCAGCTGAAGCAGACGCAGGTGATGCGCCGAAAAAGAAAGCGTATTGGTTCGATCGCCTGTTAGGCAAGTTGACAAGCGTGTACGAAAAAGCACTACGGAAAGTCTTGCGGTTCCGTAAAACGAGCTTGCTCACTGTGTTCCTTCTCTTTATCGCCAGCTTCTCCTTAATTCCGATGATTGGCGGCGAGCTCATCCCGGCTTCCGATCAAGGTCAGTTATCGATTAACGTAGAAACTCCGGATGGCACACGTTTACAAGAGACTGAAGGTGTGACGAACCAAGTGAACGAGGCGCTTCAGCCGTATAATGATGTCATCGAGACAAATTACTTGGAAATCGCCGGCTCAAGTGCCAGCGGTGGCGTCGGCAGTAGTGCGGCAAATGTCGCGACCTTTATGATTCAGCTCATACCGCCTGACCAACGTGACGTAACGACAGATCAAATGATGAACGAATGGCAAGGTCTGTTTGACGATATTGTCGGTGCGGAAGTGACCGTTGCGGCAATGGATGCAGGGCTTGGTACGGGATCGCCGTTGCAAGTGCAGCTCCGCGGTGAGGAAAATGAAGTGCTGCGTGAGCTGGCTGACCAGGTGACGTGGGTGCTTGAAGATATTGAAGGTGTGTATAATATTGAAAGCTCAGCGACAGCATCACGTCCAGAGATGCAAATTAACGTCGATCGCGAAACAGCGGCGATGTACGGGTTGACGTACAGAGACATTTCCGGACAAGTCGAGCTCGCTTTTAACGGAGCAACAGCGACGCAATACCGTGAAGACGGTGACGAAATCGATGTGACCGTGACGCTTCCTGAAGACGAGCGTCAAAGCATCGCTGACTTGGAAAATACGACCATTCAAACACCGAACGGGCAAATGATTCCATTATCGACTGTCGCGACGCTCGATCAAGTGAGTGGGCCGGTAGAGATCACGCGGCAAAACCAGGAACGTCAAATTAATATTACCGCCGATGTAGAAGGAAACGACCTTGCGGGGGCTGCTCAAGCGATTGAAGCAAACTTAGGATCAATGAACTTCCCAGAGGGGTACGATTACTCTTTGGGCGGACAGACTGAAGACATGGCAGAGTCGTTTGCCGATCTCGCCGTAGCGATGGTTTTCGCGATCTTCCTCGTTTACGCGGTCATGGCGATCCAGTTTGAATCGATGGTCTTCCCGTTTGTGATTATGTTCTCGATGCCGACGTCGGTGATCGGTGTGCTCATCGGACTCTTTATCACCAATACGTCCCTCAGCATCCCTGCCTTTATAGGGTTTATCATGCTCGCCGGAATTGTTGTAAACAACGCGATCTTACTCGTTGAATACATCAACATCTTACGCGAGCGCGGCGAGGAACGTCTGCAAGCCATCATTGAATCTGGGAAAAGCAGGATGCGTCCGATCTTAATGACGACGATCACAACAGCTGCTGCGATGATTCCTTTGGCGTTAGGTATTGGTGAAGGTAGTGAGACACAACAACCGCTTGCGGTCGTTATCATCTTTGGTCTCTCGTTCTCGACCTTCTTTACCCTGTTGCTCGTTCCGTTGATGTATACGTATATGGACGATTTCTCCAACTTTATGAAACGCGTGTTTTCAGGAAAATGGCGTCCACGCATGCCGTTTAAACGCAAGCCGAAGGATACCGCTGACGATACAGGCATGAATGTATAAATTTTGGTGTAAGAGGGGGCTTGAAGGAGTCTCCTTCTCTGCCAACATCTTTTAGCTAAAAGGGAGAGGAGTTAACACCTGTGAAAAAGAAACTATGGATTCCTGTACTAGCAACGACTGTCATTGCCGCAGGACCGCTCTTCACATTAAAGGCCGATGAAGCAACGAACTGGGATTTAAAACAGGCTGTTAATAAAATGGAAAAAGAAGATTTAGCGAACGACTTATACGAAACCTTGCCCGATTTGTCTGATGAAACACAGCCTTATCAAGGGGAGTTTTCCGACGATCTTGAAGATATTCAAGATGCGCAAACGGAATATCAAACGTTAGCCTCCGAGCTTGGTCGAGAATTCGGCTATTATCAAATGCTATACAACTACTGGTTGGCGAAAGAGAGTGATAAAGTACAGCAAAAATCACTTGAAAATGCCGAGGAAGAGCTACGCTTGACGACCCTTCGTTATAAAGAAGGTGTATCTTCCCGTCAAGAGATGATCCAAGCTGAGGTGTCCGTCAATAATGCGAAAGCCGAGCTAGAAGGCAGCCGGCAGCAAATGAAGTCACTTCGTAATCAGTTAAACCAAATGCTCGGCAACGACCAGCTCCGTAAGGATTTGCTCGTCAACGTGCCAGCCTTTACGCAAATTAGCGTCGGGCAATACCAAGCCGACAATCTATACAAGTCTGTCAAAGACGATCATCCGTCATTAAAGCCGATCAAAACAGCCGTTAACATTTACGATGACATTGCTGATGATGCCACCTCGCTTGACGTTTTAGGGGCTGAGCAGTATGAGCAGACGATCGATTCGATCAATGCACAGCTCAAAGTCTTAGACAACGACATTGACTTTGGCGATATTATCGATGACATCGAAAATGCGGAGGACATCGAGGATATTTCAGACGAGGCGATGAACTTGCTCATGCAATTTATGGCACAACAGCAAGTCGCCGGTCAGAAGGATCAGCTCATTGCCCAGCGTGACGCAGCTGAAGAAGCGCTTGAAGATGCGAAAGATGACCGAGACGATGCCGAGGAAGAGCTGGAACGGTATTACGAAGCGCAAAAGAGCGACAGTGAAGTTCGGTTAATGCAGCAGCATCAGGCGCTCAAGCTGAAAAGCCAAGACTTTGAAAACCAATTTTTAGCCATGAGCGAGCAAATCGCCCTCTATGAACAAAATATCGAGAAGGCGAAAAAAGGGTACGACATCTCAGTTGAGGCACTTGAACAAGGAACGATCACGCCAAACGAGCTTGAAAATGCCCGTCTCCAAGTGAGCAATGCTGAGCTTCAGCTGCTAAGTGCGCAAAAAGACTATGCTTTGTTACGAGAAGAGCTGCGTCTCTTTAAAGAAGGTTTAAGCAGTGGTGGCTCAAGCGCCGGTGGCGGTGCAGGCGGCGGATTTTAAAAAAATACACTCGTAAATCGTCAGGTGAATGTGCCTGGCGATTTTTCAATGCCATTGCGAAAAAATAAATCTATCTTTCGCCATTCACACGATGAGTGAAAGCAATGTATAATAGAGGTTGAATTTTTAGACAAAAAAGCTGCGAAACGTTCGTTCGTCTCACAGCTTGCTGAAGTTATTTTCAGACATGCAGCTAGCATACGTTTTTTCCTGCATTATTGTATGGAGACGACAAGCGAAAGCCTTGAAGATGCTCGCAACGAATGAACGAGCAAGAGACGAAAGCTTTGCCAAGTCGAGAAAGGGGAATATAAAAGTGAATGTCAATGAATATATCGAACAATGGTTTGTACAGGATAAAACGTTACTTGAACGGGTGAACGCACGACTAAATGAGCACGATATGCCGCATATTTCTATAGATTTAGCTGCAGGGCAAATGCTGCAGTGGCTCATTCGTCTGTATCAGCCAGAGAGCGCACTTGAAATTGGTGCTCTCGGCGGATATAGCGGCGCCTTAATTTGTCAGGCGATGGGGGCAAAAGGGCGCCTCGTCAGCCTTGAACTAAAGGAGGAGTATGCCGCTGTTGCTCATGAGACACTACAGTCGGAAGGGCTTGGCAATCAAGTCGAATACCGGATTGGTGAAGCGCTCGAAACGATGGAAAAGCTCAGCAAAGAACGGGCGACGTTTGATCTGATCTTTATTGATGCTGATAAGAAACAGTATAGTGATTATTTAGATGCGGCAATTCGTCTGTCGACGTCAGGAACAGTGATTTTAGCTGATAATGTATTGCGCCGTGGAAAAGTACTCGATGAAAATGATGCATCACCGCAAAATGAAAACATGCAAGCATTTAATAAAAAAATCGCCGCCCATCCGCAGCTCGACAGCTTTTTGTTCCCTGTCGGCGACGGGATCGTAGCAGCGCGCGTGAAGTAGGGCGATGTCATTCAACTGCCCGAGTGTAGACGAAATCAAACTAGATTTTTCTGCACTCTTTCTCTGTAAGCTTAGCGTACAGCATTCCCCCGTTGGTCAGCAGGCTGATCACCGCTTTGCTTCGTCAGCGGCTGCCACGCTCTTTTCCTCAAAAACGAAAGCCTTGCGTCTAGGCTAAAGCTTCGATCGCTGAGAAATATTTTTTTCTACGAAATGTTTACGCTCACTTTACGTGGCCTTAAAATTCCTCCTTTATAATGAACGTTTAGAAGCCTTGGTTAAGGCAAATCTGTTCGTTTTAGAGGAGGGGACAGCATGCAGCGCCAGTTCATTGGTGGAAAAGTATTATTGATCGGCTTTGTGCTTGCAGTCGGCTCATGGAGTGCAGCGCCATCTTCTGCTGCTGAGACAAGTCAATCGGCGGTGGCTGTAGAAGAATTGCCGCACGGCTCCTATGTCGATATCGATGACATGCTACGTCAGTCTGATATGGCGGAGAATGACGTCTTGGTTATGCTAAAGCAGCTGCGCGCCCTTGCCAAGCAAAGCGATTCGCAAACGGATGCATTACAATATTTCAGCTATGCAACGGAAGCGACGAAAGTGATTTCGGAACAACCGTCGGCACTTGTCAAAGCGGAGCTCGCTGCTTTAGTGAAGGAAAGTGAGCAGCCTGCTGCTTTTGTCGGAGAAAATCATTGGTTTTTCGTCGAACGCTTCGTCACCCTCGCCAAAAAAGCACAATAAGTCGTGAAACAAGACTTTTTTGCATGCTACAATGAGAAAAAATGGCTGGCTGTGAGCGTGCGGTTAAAAGTGGATCGATGCGGTAAAAAGTGAATTGAGCCAAATGACGTCCGGTGTTGATCGTCTCGCTCTTCTTAGTCATGCATGAAAAAGGCGAGGTGGATCGTATACACAATGGCACTAGAATGGACAAACATACTCAATCCTTCTACAGGCACGCTGGCGTTGACTTTTTTCGTATTCGGTATGCTGTTTGTGCTCGCACTTGAACAGCTCCTTGCCGGCATTAGTATACACCGGACAGGGAGACACGTGCCGTTTATCTTGGTGGCACTCTGTCTGATCGGTATGACGAGTGCGCTCTCCGTTGGTGTCAACAGCGTGCTGAGTCCGCAAATCGTCGAACAGATCGACCAGCTTACGTTGTTTCTTAGCTTAGCCATCGTGACAAGTTTGCTACGTTCACTCCACGTAGACAACTGGCAAAGAATGACCAACCATCTTGACTGGCTGCTCATTGGTGCTGGAGCAGTTGTCGTCATCTTTCTACCGCCGACGGCTTTTACGGTATGGATGGTCGGCTTACTGCTCTATTCGTGCCATTTGATGTGGACGTTATACCGCAAACAAGCCCATTTAACCGTTTGGTCGGCCGTCATGCCGGCTGCGTTTTACATAAGCATCGCTAGTGCGCTCTTCATACGAGAGCCTTATTTATTCTCATCTTTCGGAATTGTCGCTGTTGTCCTTTGGCAACGGATCATCCAACACGAAAAGCTGAGGCGTTCCCTTTGGATGGCAGAGCATGCTGTTGCACATAAACAGCATATGAATGAGGTCGAAAAACACCAGCTTGCTCAACGAGTCGCTACACTTCGTAAAGCAGAACACGAGGTTGCGCTCGTTTTGGCTGAACGCAATCATTCTCCGGCAAAAAATTTGAATGCCGCGACAGATGGGGAAACCTATGCCTTATCGATGCCAGCTCTCACATCGCTGTTAAAAGAAACGCTTGACCATCAGAAGCACTTCGCTGTTTTTACGTACCACTTGACGACCGACGACCCAAAAGCTTTGCTGCCGCCGAAAATGGCGATTCTGTTCTACCACGCTTTGACCACCATCATTCAAGCCACACTGCACGAAGACATCCGTCATTTTCAGATCGAATGCCGGGTCGCTGACCAACAGCAGCAACAAGCCCGCATATTCCTCCAAGGGCACACGGAAGCGTCCATCGCTCAGCTTCAGCACCGTTTAGCACAACAGCTGCACACATCTACGCTGCTCAACAACGACGTCGTCAAAGTAAACGAGCAATTGCTTGAAGTTACGCTGTGGAATCGGACGCCGATGTGAAAACCGCCCCAAACGAAAAAAGTGCAACCAAAGCATACAAAACTTTGATTGCACTTTTATTTAGCTGAAGGATACGTTATGCATTTTCGTTCGCTTCTTCTTGTGGCGCTCCTGGCATTGCCGGTGCTTCTGGCTCTTCGATAAACACTTCAATCGACGAATCCGCACGTAATTCTTCGATAATGTCGGACGTTTGCTCACCTTGCTTCTGTTGCTTAAGCTGAGCGACGATCGTTTCTTTCACTTCTTCAAACGGAGGGAGTGTCGCTTCGCCTTCAGCGCCCTCGCCTTCGCCGCCTTCACCTTGAGCCCCGCCAAGGATGAGCGACTGCTGATCGTAAAATTCCTTCGCCTCCTCGTCGGTCACTTCAACCTCACCCGTGCGATCAGCGACGTAATTTTCTACTTGAATACGTTCGGCTAACAGACCGCGATATTCATCTTCTGTAAAATTCGCCTGCTCGATGCCTTGCTTCAGCTTGTCCTCACCGCCGATTTGCTCGGCTTCTTTTGTCCATGCCGCATTAATTTCCTCATCGGACGGCTTAAAGTCAGCGGATGCCGTGAGCAGAAGCTCTTCATTGACGAGAGACTGGGCTGCAGAGTAGTACATTTGATTTAATTGCTCATTTGGCGCGTCTTCCACGGTTTGCCCGTATTGCCCGAGCTGGGCTTCGATTTGATCTTCAAGACGGTCTTTTTGAATTTCTGTATCATTGACCTTCGCCACGACATCAGGGATTTCCGTCAGAGCAACATCTCCTGATTCAGTTTGCTCAGCGCCATTTTCAGGTGCCTGCTCACCTTCCTCAGGGGCTTTCGTATCATCGTTTGAGCACGCCGCCATCGTTAATAGCACCGTGAACAAAAGTGTGGTCCATTTTTTTGACATAAAACAATCTCCTTTCAAGCATTCTACGTAATGGTTCGTATCGTACCACAGAGAGATGGGGTTCTGTCAAAAAAGAGTCGACCACTGGTATAGACAGCCTGTGCTTCATCGGCATATAATAGAGAGAAGAAAGAGGATGCACGGCATTTTTAAACAAAGGATGGGTACAAAACGATGAAAACAATACTTCGTGGCGTTACAGTCTATACTGAACGAGGTGTGATCGAAGACGGAGAAATTGCATTTGAACGCGGCAGCATCGTCGGCATTGGCGAAGCAGGACGCCTGTCTACTGAAGGCGCGAGCGTCATTTCCTACGATAAGCCCGTCCACGTGATCCCGGGCATGATCGATGTTCATATTCACGGGACGCACGGCGCGGATACGATGGACGCAACGACAGAAGCGCTCGATACGATGAGCCGTGGTCTGCCGGAAGAAGGAACGACGAGTTTTCTCGCGACGACGATAACCCAGGAGCAGGAAGCGATTGAAGCCGCATTAGCCAATGCGAAAAACTATATTGAAACCGAGCAAAAGCCTGGTCACGCAGAAGTGTTAGGGGTGCATTTAGAAGGGCCGTTTTTAAACGAAAAGCGTTGTGGCGCTCAGCCAAAAGAGCATATGGTCACGCCGAGTGTTGACGTGTTTAAAAACTGGCAAGCACTTGCGGGTGGACATATTAAGCTCGTCACGTTAGCACCTGAGCTTGATCAAGACCATGCGTTGACGGCTTATTTAAAGGCAAACGGCGTCATCGCGTCGATCGGTCATTCCGATGCTGATTACACAGAAGTGATGGAAGCCGTCAACCACGGCGTGACGCATGCAACGCATTTGTATAACGGGATGAAAGGGCTGCACCATCGTGAGCCTGGTGTCGTCGGGGCTGTTTATATGAACGACCGCATTACCGCCGAGTTAATCGCGGACGGCATTCACTCCCGTCCGGAAATGCTTGATCTCGCATTGCGGATGAAAGGTCCGGACAAGCTCGTGCTCATTACCGATGCGATGCGGGCAAAATGTTTAAAACGTGGCAATTACGATTTAGGCGGACAGAGTGTGACGGTCACGGATGATCGAGCGGTTTTAGAAAACGGCGCCCTCGCCGGAAGTATTTTACGTATGGTCGACGGTTTGAAAAATATGGTGGAATACTCCGGGAAAAGCTTGCGCGACCTGCTGCCGATGACCGCCTATAATCAAGCGCAGGAGCTCGGCGTCCTCGCCCGCAAAGGCAGCCTTGCTGTCGGGAAAGATGCTGACATCGTCGTCATGGACGACTCGTTCTCGGTGATTGAAACGTATTGCCGTGGAACATTATCATTTGCGAAGAAAGAAGGAGAAGACGAATGAACATTAAAGTTGTCGATCACAGTGCCGAAATGGCCGTCGAAGCTGCAAAAATCATGATGGAGATCATGAAGACAGAGGAAGCGCCTGTGCTTGGACTCGCGACAGGCGGGACACCGGAGACGACATACCGCGAGCTCGTCAAAGCGGCCAACGAAGGTCAGGTCAGCTTTAAAAACACGACGACGTTTAATCTCGATGAATACGTCGGCTTACCGGCAAGCGATCAAAACAGCTATCGTTACTATATGGAGGACAGACTGTTTAACCATGTCGATATCGACCGGGAAAACACACACATTCCAGACGGCATGGCCGAAGATATCGATGCGGAAATCAAAGCCTATGAAGAAAAAATTAAAAACGCCGGCGGCATTGACCTCCAGCTTCTCGGGATTGGCACGAACGGACATATCGGTTTTAATGAGCCAGGCACACCATTTAACACACGCACGCACGTCATTGCCCTTGATGAATCGACGCGCGAAGCAAATGCCCGCTATTTTGCTTCAATTGATGAGGTCCCGACCCATGCGATTACAATGGGCATCGAAAGCATTCTCGAAGCGAAAAAGATCCTTCTCTTAATTTCAGGAGCAAAGAAAGGACAAGCACTAGCGGAAGTATTGTACGGAACCATTCGTGAGGACGTACCGGCGACAGCGCTGCGTAACCACCCTGACGTCACGATGATCGTTGACCAAGAAGCGTATGCAGCTGCGAAAGTGCCAGGTGAGGAAGACGTGCATGCTTGATAAATCGTCTTCGGTGCCGATGTATTATCAGCTTTACGAGCGCCTGAAGACGGCGATGATAACGGGCGAGCTCGCGGCGGGAGAGATGATACCTTCCGAACGCGAGCTCGCCCAGTCTTTTCAGATCAGTCGCATGACCGCCCGGCAAGCCATAACCGAGCTCGTCCACGACGGTTATGTCACGCGGAAAAAAGGAAAAGGCACCTTTGTCGCCAAACGAAAATTCGCCAAAACGCTCTTAGGTGTCAAAAGCTTTACCGAAGAAATGAAGGAAAGGGGACTCAGCTTACAATCGACCCTTTTATCCTATGAAAAAAAACAGCCTCCCGCTGTCATGCGCGACGCATTAAAGCTCTCGAATGCACAAGACGGTCATATTTTTGAACGGTTACGTCACGTCGGCAAAGACATGCTCGCGATTGAAAAGACGTGTTTGCCGGTTACGTTATTCCCCAATTGGACACCACAGCAGGCGAAAACCTCTTTATATGCGTACATCGAAAACGACTGCGGCATGACGATCGACCACGCGCGTCAGGAGATCGAAGCGGCTGTCGCCGATCGCTCACAGGCAAAAAAGCTCCAGATTGATGTCGGAGAGCCCCTCCTCGTCATAACCCGCTGTACGTACAATGACGAGCAGGTGCCCATTGAATGGACGAAAACAACCTTAAAAGCCGACCAATATAAATTTATGACGGAAATGAAACGTTAAGCCAGTGACCAATTGGTCGTACCCGCCTTGTTACACTGCACCTGAGGGTGACAATTGTTTTCCATAAAGCCGGCGCTACCTTTTTTTCAAAACAAACGAATGACTTTGTCTACACTCCGAAGCCTGCAGAATTGCAGGTTTTTTTACATGTTACGATCGATAAAATCTTAAGATTGATTTGGATGAGCTTTCACCATAAACACGTGGTGACAAGCGACGTTCTTCAAAGGGTTTATATCAACAGTTACACGAGATGTTACATTTGTTTGAACGTGCAGTTGGCGCCGTCATGCCATTTTCAAAGATGACCTTGTCGAAAGCGTGAGAGTGATGTAAGATTGTGTCAATTGATGCAAAAGAAGCGAACATCTTTACAAAGTAGCACCAACAGACAGAAAAGGTGTACTTCGTGTCGAAAGAGAGATAAAGACATAGATACAGAAATTCAAGGATTGTGATGATAACAGACGGGGTGAACAAATGTCTCAGGCAAAGAAGGACTCATTATTCAGGACAACGGTCGACCACCATTCTATGATCGACGTGCTGCGCGAGGCGTACCAAAAAGCGGAAACGTCCGAGGCGATGACAGTGGAAGAATTAGTGCGGGTGATGATCGGAGAGCTGCAGCCGTTGCTGATTAGCGAACGGCAGACAAACGATTAAAAACGCACCTTTTTCGTTGCAGCGATGTAAACTTAGGTAAGGCAGTGATTGCGTTTAGCGAAAAGTGTGCGGAGACAACTTTGGAAGCTTGAAGAAGCGTTTTAATATATGAAGAAACTCGGATGCATATTTTGATGTCAACGTCCAAATGACTTTAGCGATAAGCACTCTTTTGACGCCGCTGTTTTTACAAAAAGACTTTCTACGATCAGAAGCTACAAGGCAAAAGAAAGAAGAAAAAAGCTGACTTTCAGCAGTATAGGCCACGATTAAAAAGCACACGATCGCCGGGGTGCTTTTTTTTATCTATATAATAAGGAAGAAACTCGACAACGACTTGTTTCCATTTGAGTACAATCGATCGGGAAATCATAAAAAAATAATAAAAAGGTGAAACTTTTCTACGCCGCAATCCGTCTATATACGTGAGAAGATCAATACAGGAAAGAGATTGCAAATATATCAATTTCTTAACGGCTGTCATGGAATCGTAAAGAAAAAACGCGTCTGATTTCCAAAAATGCTCATACACTGACTAGCGAGTGTAAAATTCTTACCATTCCTAGTCGCAAAAGAAAAACCCAAGGGTTTAACACCCATGGGCTTGTGGTAAATCATTATGTAACAGATTAGTTGAGGACGCGGCGAGCGCCAATGTAGCGTGAACCCCAGTAGTAAGGGTCATCGATATCGGAGATCGACACACCATTCGATGTCGCGGAGTGAATGAACTGTCCATTTCCAATGTAGATACCGCTATGTGATACGCCGTTACCGGTCGTATTGAAGAAGACGAGGTCACCTTCTTGCAAGTCTGATTTAGCAACGCTTGTCCCAGCGCTGAATTGTGCACTTGTTGTCCGTGGCACCCACACGTCGTGAGAATCCATGACTGTGCTAATGTAGCCAGAGCAGTCAAATCCTGTAGCAGCCGATGTGCCACCGTAAGCGTAAGGTGTTCCGATGTAATCTTTTGCTGTTGAGATGATTTCATTTGATGAACTTGCGTCTGCTGTTGGTACGAATAATGAAGCTGCGATTGAAAAAGCAGCAATTCCTGTCGCGATTTTCTTGAACATTGTAGAACCCACCCTATGTTTTGTTTTTGTTCTTTCTTATGTAGAGGCGACTCAAAAGCGTTTATTCTATATATCTACCTTTTGAACCCTCATGTGGTAAAACAGGTAACTTTTTCTGTTTTTTCTCTCTGACGGTAGTCTATCATAAGAAGCCTCTTATTTTTTTACAGTTTCGTAACAAAACGACAACAACTGTCGATTTATGAAAAGAACGTGGTATGATGGATTTACAAGGAAGAGGTTGCCTCTTCTGCGTAATTATGCTAGGGTATGTCTCAGCAAGCTAACAAAATAAAGCGTTGCTGGATGGTCAGTGGACAAATTTCCATAATTTTGGTCTTTGAATCTATGGAAGGTTAAGGTACACTAGGCATATCGAAGCGAACCTACCAGTCATTAGTAAATCTAACAAAGATCGCTTTTCGAGAGTTGACATGGTTCGCATAGAAAATTATACTAGATTTTGAGTTTCATTGATTTTGGGTTCCCCCGCTTCGCATTTGGAGCGGTGAACTATATAAACTAAAAAAAGCTACATATTAAGGGAGGAAATTATTGGCATGGCGTATCAACCAAAGTCATTTCGTAAATTTTTAGCTACAGCAACCACTGCCACTGTTGCTGCCGGTGCCATTGGCGCGGCTGCTCCTGCAGTTGCCAACGCACAAGACGTATCATTCTCTGACGTACCTGCAGATGCATGGTTCGCAGAAGCTGTATACAGCCTAGCAGCAGAAGGAGTTATCGAAGGTGTTGGAAACGGCATCTACGCTCCAGATGAGTCTATGACTCGTGCACAAATCGCTACTTTATATGCAAACTACCTAGACCTAGACACTGAAAATGTAACAGCTCCTGGCTTCTCTGATGTAGACGCTGACAGCTGGTACTACGGTGCGGTTGCAGCTGCTGTTGACGCTGGTCTTTTCGAAGGCTATCCAAACGGCACTTTCCAACCAAACGAATCAATTAACCGTGCTGAGCTTGCAGAAGTTATCTCTCGCTCATTCGGCGTAGAAGCTACTTCTACAAACACACCATTCACAGACCTTGAAGGCTACGGCTGGGCAGAAGATTCAATCGCTGCACTAGTAGAAGCTGGAATCGTTGAAGGCCGCACAGCTACAACTTATGTACCTGGCGCTGACGTAACTCGTGCAGAAGCTGCAGCTTTCCTTTACAAATCAGTTCAAGCTGGTTACGGCGAGCTTGTTGATCTTGTCGAAGTTGAGTCTGTTGAATCTACAAACAGCACGACAACTACAGTAACTCTTCCAGAAGCTTTCGAAGGTGAAGAAGGCGAAGAACTATCTGCGAAGAACTTCGAAGTACTCGTTGACGGCGAAGAAGTTGAAGTTGAGCTATCCGAAGTATCTGAAGATGGCCTAACAGTTACTTTGACTCACGAAAGCCTTGACGGCAAAGAAGGTACTTTGACAGTGAACGACGTTGAAGCTGAGTTTAACTACGCTGAAACTGTCATCGACTCTGTTGAAGCAATCAACCTTGGTCAAGTCGAAGTTACATTCTCTAACAGCGAATTCGACAAAGTACAGGCAAGCAACCCTGAAAACTACTCTTTCGAAGATGAAGATGGCGACGATCTTGAAGACCAAGACGACGATGAAGTTGAAGTTGTTGACGTAGTCATCGACGGAAACAAAGCATTGCTTACTCTTGGTAACAAAGATGACAACAGCATTATCAAAGGTGTCGAAAACCAAACTGATGGAAAAGTGATCGTTGACAAGAACGTTCTTGGTGAAGAAGAAACGTTTGACGTTGAATACAGCGACAGCACAATTCCTGAAGTAACAGACGTTCAAGTCATTGGTGAAGATGCTGTAAAAGTATTCTTCTCTGAGCCGATGGACGTATCTGACCTTGATGCAAGAGACAGTGACTGGGATGACATCTTCACAGTTGAAGAAGATGGCGACGAGAAAAACATCCGTGAAGTCAAAGTAGGTACGCGTAACGACGTTGCAGTCATCGAATTGAGTGGTGCAAACTTCTCTAACGGCGACACAGTAACAGTTGACGTTGACAATGAGGTTGAAGACCTTGCTGGCTTTAACGTATCTCCAGAAAGAGTTGACGTAGAAGTTGAGGAGAACGACGAAGAAATCGAAATCGTTGGCTTCCGTAACGCTTCACAAACGGGAATCACACTTGTCTTTAACAAAGACTTGAGCAGTGACAATCTTGATGCAGATGATTTTTATCACACAAATACTTCTAATAGAGCTGATACAGCAGATGTGATCAACGGAAATGAAGTAAAACTTACTTTCAAATCTGAAGATGCTCTTCCTGAAGGATCTGCAAAACTTTATGTAGCTTCTGGCACGCTAGAAGACTACTGGGGTAACGATCAAGACAAAACTCTTGAGTACACAGTAGAAGTTGGAGAAGACAACTCTGCTCCTGAAATTGAAGACATCGATTATGATAATAAAGAAATCACAGTTGAGTTCAACAAAGAGCTTGACGAAGATTCTGCTGAAGATGAAGACAACTACAAGATCACTGATGAAGACGGAGATGAAATCAATGTCGACATCGAAGATATCAAGTTGATTGATATCGATGATGAAAACGACAATGGTGTCGTCATCACTCTTGAAGATGAACTTCCTTCTGGTACGTATGATCTTGAAGTATCTGATCTAGAAGATACTTTCGGAAATGCGATTGATACACTTACTGACGATTTCGACGTAGATGCTGACGATGACTTTGACGCACAAGAAGTGTTAGAAAACACATTAGCTTTCGAAACTGGAAATGATGAAGAACTAGAATTCATCGTTGATTTCGGTCGCAAAATGGTAACTGGTGACGATCGTTACTCTATCGAAAACCTAGAAAACTATAAAGTAGAAGTTAAGTACGATGGCGATGAAAACATCGACAATGGTGAATATACTCTTGGTGCTCTAGATGAAGAAGATGAGTTTGACGTTTCAGTTACAGCTTCTGACAATGGTTACGCTGCTAAAGTGACGATTGAAGCAGATGAGCCAGAAGACTATAAAGCGCTTCTTTTCGATTCTGAAGACAGAGATAGCCTAACACTAAGCTTCGACAATCTTGAAGATGACTATGGCAACCGTTCAAATGAGACTGATCAAGATGAGATTAAAGTACTTGAGAAAGACGAAAAGTCTAACCAAGTAACAATTGTAGATGCAGTAAAAACAGATGACGACAAAGTGAAACTTACACTAAACAAAGCAGTTGACACAGTTGACGAGAATGACATCCGTGTGGGTGGTCATGATGTTGACAAAGCTAAGTTGTTGTCTGGTGGAACAATCGTTGAATTGACACTTGAAGATGATATCTCTGTTGGTGACAAGATTACTGCTGAGCCAGAAGCCTTCGAAACACCATTTGGCTTAACTTCTGTAGAGTACGGAGATAAAGGCGAAGAGTTTTCTGTAGGTGAAGAAAGAGACGGAGACGTCATTGACGAGACGAACACTAATTTCGCTAACAGAGACATGAACTATGTTGCTGCTGATGGCACTGACCTAGGATACTTTGAATTTAACCTTGTATTCACTGACGATGTTGAATTCATTGGCGCTGATCTAGCAGATAGCGGTGAATTCACACTGACTGGTTCTGACGGCGAAGAGATCGAGTACTCCACTCAAGAAGCTGAAGGAACATACCAATTTGTTGATAATAATGATGATGACATTATGACAATCAAAGTGTTCCCTGAATTCGGTGAAGGTAATCAATCTGGAGAAACTAACGTAGATGAGTATGTTGACGTTGATTTCGACGGAGATACTGATGCACTCGAATACGCTGACGGTACAAATGTTGAAGACTTCAACTACCGTGTGTCAACGAAATCACTAAACTTTGATGCATTAGCAACAGATAATGCCCCAGCAGTAGACACTGTTGAATTAGCTGCTGATGGAAAATCAGCAACAATTGATTTTGGTAGTGAAACTGCTGATGTAAAAAACTTTGAAGCAGATGCTTACACTGTAAACATTTTAGACCATAAAGGTCAAACTGTTTCTGAAGATGTTGATGCGACTGTTAAAGTAGCTTCTAATGGTGCTACTGCGACTGTAACATTGGGTGAAGATGTTGGTCTAAAAGATGGTCAAAAGCTAGAAGTGACTAACACAAATGACGACACTTCTGCTCAATCTGAAGAATTAGTAGTTATTCCTGAACTTGGCGAGACACTTGATGAATTTGGTTCAAATACGTTTAAAGCTAACGTAACCAATGAAATCAATAATTTAACTGCTGAAGAATTTAAAATTGTAGTAGAAACTGAAGCAGGAGAACCTGTAGAAGGAGTAGAGATTACTGATGTCTCTATTAACAGCCTTGGGAATGTAGTATTTACAGTAACTGAGGGTAAGCTTGAAAATGGCCAAAAAGTTACAGTTAGCGTTGTAGATGGTGAAACTTCAGCAACTGGTGAAGTTTCAGGACTTGAGCCAGCGCCAGCTCCTGAAGCATCTGCAAGCAATGTAAGTATTTCTGGTAATACTGCTACTGAGGCTACAATCACAGCCGATCTTACAGTTGAAGGCGACGTTACTAAAGAAGATATTCAAAATGCTACTGAAGTTGTTGTTACATCAGCCGCTAATGGTCAAGTACCAACTAGTGTAGACAATGTAACTGTCAACGATGATCTATCTTCAATCACGATTAAAGTTACTGCGGATAATGGATTAGATGCGGATGATTTAACTGCAGAAGTTACTATTAATCTGTAAATACTCCTTATGATTAGTTGGATACCGAGATTTAACTCGGTATCCAACTTTTTTGGCTTTATAATATGTGTTGGGCTTCACGAAAAAAGAAAAAAAATACGGCTCTACAATATTTGTTGGGGTTTACGAAAAAAAGAACAAAAAAATACACACAAGCTCCTATATCTTTACTACACTTGAGTTGTCGAAAACAAGAGAG